>JAJZAS010000157.1 GCA_021799325.1 Bacillota bacterium
AACAAGAATATGGTAGCTATGTCGAATTTCTTTCGGCGATTAAAGAATTGGATGCTGATGAAGAGCAAGTCTACCAGGAGTATGGTCTCTGGTTTCGCGAAGTGGAATCTACGGTCATGTCGAAGGGATATAAAATGGTAATGCTATTGGCGATGCTCGAAAAAGGAGTTGAGGAGTGGTACAAGCCTATTTCTGCGGAGGAAATGGCACCCTATTTTTATCACTATTATATGGAAAAATCCTATCGTCGGACGATTGATTGGAATGATCGAAAAACGAGGGATTTACTGCAGTATGATGAAGCGAAAATTGCGGATCTAATCGAAGAAATGCCGATGACGAAATGGGCTGGATCATCTAACGGTCTTGCCAGGTTTGACGGCATGCGTTTTTGGGTGGAGTTGGATGTCCGTGAAAAAGAGGCAAAATTTCTTTACGATTACACCCGTGAAATTTGCCTCTACCGATTGCATGTGTATTTTGAGAAAAAAGCGCATTAAAGGTGCTAATATCCCAGGCATGCACGAGAAGTAAATCTAGATCATCAGCAACGCTCGCACGTCTTCCTCTGTCAAAGCACCAAGCCCCTGGTTATTCGCCTGGACCACCTGGTCGATCAAATCTCGCTTGTGCTCCTGCAACTGATGTATTTTCTCCTCAATCGTTCCCTTGGTGACCATCCGAATCACTTGGACCGTGCGCTTTTGGCCAATTCGGTGTGCCCTATCAGTCGCCTGTTGCTCGACAGCCGGATTCCACCACAAATCATAGAGGATGACGGTATCTGCTCCCGTAAGATTCAGTCCTGTGCCTCCAGCCTTGAGGGAGATTAGGAAAATAGGAGTGTTTCCTTCATTAAAACGTTGACAAAGTGCTAGTCGTTCCTTTGCAGGAGTTTGTCCATCCAAGTAAAAAAAGTCCCGGTTCTGCTTCTTGAGTGCTTCGCTGATCAGGTGAAGCATGGATGTGAATTGAGAAAAAATAAGTATTCGCTGGTTGGCGCTCAGATACTCGTCGACCAGTTCCAACAGTTGTGCTAATTTACCGGATTCCCCTTGATAGTTCTCGACACAAAGCGCAGGATGACAGCAAATTTGCCGCAGACGAGTCAGGCCGGCTAAGATGCGTATACGTCCTTTTTGGAACCCATCGTTAGCCAGATCTTGTTTCGTTTCCTCCTGCAATTTCGATAAATAGGCCAAATACAGCTTTTTTTGTTCGATGGTCAATTCTGCTGTTTGCAGTGTCTCGATTTTATCCGGAAGTTCTGTCAGCACGTCCCGTTTCAGGCGACGTAGGACAAACGGGCGAATTCGTTGCATTACCATCTCTGGAGTGAGATTAGAGAATGACGCATGGCTACCTAGCAATGCGGGGAAAATAGCGTGAAAAATGGACCACAGGTCATCCAGCGAATTTTCCACGGGGGTACCTGTCAGTGCAAATCGAACCTCGCTTTTAAGGGAGTAAACGGCTTGGGCGGTTTGTGTTTGATGATTTTTGATCGTTTGAGCCTCGTCCAATATCAGCGAATTGAACGGCAACGCTTGATAGTCCTCAGAGTCGCGCATCAGTAGGGGATAGGAGGTGATCAACACATGGTACTGACTGGCTGTCGCCAAGATCGCTTGACGTTCTGTCCGGTCGCCTGTCACCACGATCGCCTTCAATTCAGGCGCAAACCTTTCGATTTCGCTAAGCCAGTTGAAAGTGAGCGATGCCGGACAGACGATCAGCCCCGGATGGGTAGTGGGTTGAACGGAGAGCAAATACGCAATGCTTTGAATCGTTTTGCCAAGCCCCATGTCATCAGCGAGGATGCCACCAAACCCATACTGGGCAAGTGTTCTCATCCAACGAAATCCAAGCGTCTGATATTCGCGTAGCGTTGCAAGTAATGAAGTGGGAACCTCCACTTCTAAATGGTCTGGATAGCGCAAATGATCAAGCCACTTGCGCAATGATCGCCCAAGTTTGACGGATTCTGTTTCTTGTTCAGTGTTGAGCAGGGAGAGCGCACGAATGGAAGGCAGGCGCAGTTTGAGCCCATTCTCACTGTCGTGTTGTATGATGCCGTGCTGCCGTTTAGAATGCTTCAGTTCCGATGACCGAATACCTAAGTGGTCAAATAATTGACCCATTTGGGCATAAGCGTCTCCCTCAAGAGATACGTAAGCGCCATTTTTTAGCCGATGATACTTCTTCTTTTCAATCAATGATTGCAGAACATGAATGATCTCGTTTTCGTCGAGGTCCCCCATGTCAAAAGAGACGTCTAGCCAGTTCATTTTTTCGTCGATTTCCAAGCGGCTGTGTGGATGCGAGGATGGTGGTTGAATCAAGGCATCCACCGCAGACGTGGCATAAACCTGGGCGTACTCTTGGAGTGTGGATAACTTGTTAAAAAGAAAGTCATAAATCTCTTCTTCACCAATCAAGACAGCGACTGCCCCATGTCTTTTAAAGCCTGACTGCTTGAATAGCTGCAACATACGATCCTCTTGGGTCACATCGCGGATGATGATGGGTTGGGATTCGTGACTGGTTGATTCATTCGCCGCAAAAGGTTGAATGTGATGGCCCCCGTAGTGAAATTCTAGATTAGCAGATAAAACATCATAAACAGAATCTGCACGAAGCTCAGTGTAGCGATCAAGGTAAACCTTCGCCTCTAGCGGAGCTTCCACTATTTTGCGGGAAATTTGTGCATCGATTTTGATCTTCCCTAAACGCTTGAATCCGGGGATGAGCTCATTGATCACGGCATCGATCGCTTCTGACTTAATGGGGATTTTCTTGTGATCCCCAGATTTGATAATGCGTTGCATGCCAGCCAATTGTTCCAGTGCCAACGGATCCAATAGATGAAAAGTGGTTCCCGAAATGGCGCAATCGTAACTTGGCAAGACAAGGACATTTTCCAAACCAGACACCTGAAGGACAAATGCGTGGGTAGGAGTGCTGGTGACGGTCGCGGTAATAGGAGGGGCTTCATTCACCACTTGCAAAGCTCCCGTAAGATCATCATGGATGACTGTTGTTTTCGTTTTGAGCAAAAGGGGATAGAGTGATTTCCACTTCATTGGAGAAATCATCAGCGCCCGGTCATTACCGCTTGAAGAAGAGTAGGAGTAGGAATTCATCAAATTTCGATAGATGGCCTCTTCTTGGATGATCGCCCGCAATTCATGAAACACCATGATATCTTCAGGTTGAAAACGGTGCCGCATCGGGTCATAGGCAAATTTCTGCGTAAACGGTTGTTTTTGATGTTGTTCGATCGCACCTAAAAACGCCCGAATATTCTTCACGACATAAGTCATTTTAGGACCGACTTTCATTTCCACATCAATGTGCTCACCGATTCTGAAGGAACTGCCCTGTGGTCGGCAAATAAACTCCACCTTTAGCCATTCCCGCGAATCTGTTTCTGTGCCTGCTGAGAAGTCAGTCTTCCTTGCTTTTTCTGCTGTTTGACGAAAAAGTTGGATTAATTGATGCGAGACGTCTACAGTCTCTCGCCGAGCGGACGGCGGTGAGGTGGTTAGTTGCCTCACCTTGTGACTGGGGTTAGATGCAGGATAAATGGGCGATAAAGGCGGCTGTGCAGGACGATTAATCGAAGTGGTGTGAGATGCGAGAGCCATGAGAACAGCAGCCACATGTTTGCACCAATCGATTGAATCGAAAATAGGACACGTACAGTGCGCATCTAGTTCGTATTCCGTGATTTTAATGGCTACGGCATAGTCGCGAGTTCCTTCGACAATAGCCTGCCATTTTGTCGGTTCCTTCACGTCTTGCTTGAGGAAAGTGACTCGACCCTCCTCGTAATACCTTTTTCCCCGGCTATAGTAATTGGTGCCGCATCGTTCCCGTATTTCACTTCTCGTAATCAAAGGCTGGTTTTGCAAACGTGTCTACCTCACTGTTTTTATGTAGCTTATGTATCATCAACCGCGTGATCGAAATAAATCAAGCCACGGAATTTTTCATGTGCCCGAAAACTTCGTACGTTATGGTTGGCGCAAAATGTAATTATATGGATATTTTCGGCTATGTAACTTTTATTTAGTATGTGATATTGTTTATATTGTAAGTCATATCCTTTTAGTTTCAAGGTTGACGTGATGATTATTTTTAATATAACACTTTTACTCAGTATGATTTGGAGAGGTTTGTGATCGTTATGGATAGCAAATGGTCAATGGAATTGTCTGGGCTTACCTCTAAAGAATTGGCTATCATCGCAGCTAACCAAGATTTTTTTCATCAATACAGCCAAGAATTTGTAGACTATTTTTATGTTCATTTAGACAAAATACCAGAATTAGGTAAAATCGTAAATCGCCATTCTACTATCCAACGGTTGAAACAAACACAGATGCGTTTTTTTCAGACGCTTGCAGAACCCGAATCTTCGAGAGAATTACAAGAAGAGATATTTCGAATTGGACAAGTTCATCATCGCATACAACTAGAGTCTAAATGGGTAGTTTCCTTTATGAGTGTATATTTGAATTTTATTGAGGACAAATCAAG
>JAJZAS010000002.1:0-2300 GCA_021799325.1 Bacillota bacterium
TTCCGATCTGGGCGGTGTCTATTTTGGCGAGCGGGAACGCGGTTCAAATGCTGAAGGGGAGCGTTTTGCAAGAGATACGATGCTCTACACAGAACCTGAAATCAGGCGCGTGGTGCGCCGTGGTTTTGAAATTGCGCAAGGTCGTAGTAAACGCCTGACTTCTGTCGATAAGGCAAACGTGCTTGATAGTTCGCGTTTGTGGCGGGAAATTGTTGACGAAATGAAGGGTGATTACCCGGACGTGCAGGTAGAGCATGTGCTGGTCGATGCCTGCGCGATGTATCTGGTGACTAAACCGCATTATTTTGATGTCGTGGTGACGGAAAATCTTTTTGGCGACATTCTTAGTGATGAAGCAGCGGTGTTGACAGGGTCCATTGGGCTTCTGCCATCTGCCAGTCTAGGCGACAATTCTGGGCTCTATGAGCCGATACACGGCTCGGCGCCTGATATCGCAGGGCAAGGCATTGCGAATCCGGTCGGGACCATTTTGTCGGCGGCGATGATGCTTCGTTACTCACTGCAAATGTCAGAAGAAGCCACTCGCATTGAGCGCGCGGTGGCAAGGGCGCTCTCAGAAGGTGCTCGCACCAAGGACATCGCACGCCCTGGTGAAAAAGTGCTTACCACCAAGGAAATGACGGAAGCAATTCTGATGCGAATGTAATTATTTAGGTAATTATGGCCATTTGGCCCAACTCATTCCTGTAAGTGATGAGTTGGGCCTTTTGCTGTGCAAAATGATATGATGAAGAGATAGACGAGTTGGAAAGGGGACGCAAATTTGGACAACCTGCCCGTCATTGTACAGATGGATGGTACGATACTTTTGGATGTTCACCATGAGAGGACGGAAGAGGCCAGAATCGTGCTGGCCAAATTCGCTGAACTGGAAAAAAGTCCGGACCATTTCCACACGTACCGGGTGACCTCCTTGTCGTTATGGAACGCCGCGTCAGCAGGACATGACTCACAGGAAATCTTGAGTGAACTTCGTGCACTCAGTCGCTATGAGGTCCCTGCAGTGATCCAGCGGCTCATCGTCGAGACCATGGATCGTTACGGGTTGCTGGAACTGCATAAAGGTGAAAACAGTCTGGTTCTAAGCTCAAGAGATGAACTGGTATTGCAGGAAGTGATCCATCACAAGTCAATCGCACCGCTCGTGCGCAAGATGATCTCGCCAAACGAAGTGGAAGTTCCCCTTTTATCACGCGGTACCATCAAAGTATCTCTCACCAAGATGGGTTATCCGGTGAAGGACTTGGCCGGTTATGCCGAAGGGGAGCCAATGGAATTGGCGCTAAAAGCAGCACTTCCCTCAGGAAAGTCGTTTATACTGCGCGATTATCAGGTGCAGGCGGCGGAGGCCTTTCATCAAGGCGGTGGGTTGTCTGGCGGATCCGGTGTGCTGACGCTTCCGTGCGGAGCAGGGAAGACCATCATAGGACTCAAAGCCATGGAACTACTGCAAACGTCCACCTTGATACTGACGGCGAATGTGACAGCAGCTAGGCAATGGATCAAGGAAATTGTAGAAAAAACCTCTTTGGATGCCTCGCAGGTGGCAGAATACAGCGGCGAGTCGAAAGCGACCGCGCCAGTAACGGTAGCCACTTATCAAATCTTGAGTTACAGGCCGCGGGGACAGGATTTTTTCCCCCACCTTTCGCTACTGCAAGAACGCAACTGGGGATTGATCATTTACGACGAGGTGCACCTGCTTCCTGCTCCCGTGTTTCGCATTACCGCAGAAATACAGGCGAAGCGCAGGCTGGGACTGACAGCCACCCTGATCAGGGAAGACGGGAAAGAAGAGGAAGTCTTTTCACTTATCGGCCCAAGAAAATACGATGTGCCATGGAAAGTGCTAGAGAGTCAGGGCTGGATTGCAACGGCGGTGTGTACGGAAGTGCGCGTGGAGCTAAGTGACCTTGAGCGCCGTACTTATTCAACGGCAGAGCAGCGGGAAAAGGCGCATATCGCAGCCGCGGCAGCCGCGAAAGAAGACGTGGTGGAGGAGCTTGTCAAAAAACACAGCGACGAGTCGATCCTTATCATCGGCCAATACCTGGAACAATTGGAGCGTCTAGCGGAGCGGCTTCGCGTTCCCCTGATTTCTGGTGCGATGAAGACCAGGGAACGGGATGTGTTATACGATCAATTTCGCAAAGGTGAGGTGCGCGTGCTTGTCGTCTCCAAAGTCGCAAATTTTTCAGTAGATCTGCCTGATGCTTCAGTCGCCATTCAGGTTTCGGGGACATTTGGTTCCAGGCAAGAGGAGGCGCAGCGACTCAGAT
>JAJZAS010000002.1:2310-23445 GCA_021799325.1 Bacillota bacterium
GATCATGCGTCCCAAGCAGGAAGGGCAATTGGCACATTTTTATACGATTGTGACGAAAGAGACAAAGGATCAGGATTTTGCGCTAAGCAGGCAGCGTTTTTTGACGGAACAGGGCTATCATTATGACATCGTAGATGCACCGGAACTGTTGGTGGAAGAGGTGTACTGAGTTTTGCGGGTCTGGTATGTGTTGTCTTTTATGGGATGGGATGAACTACGGAAACTGGCAAGCACGGTTGAAGTGAATTTACCTACGACAAAGCAGGAAGCGATGCTCAAATTATCGGAATTTCTGCAAACCGAAGAAGGCTTTGATCGGGCATATGCCATGCTCGATGCAAGGGAAAAACTGTGGTTGCAGCAAATTCTTTTTGGCATGCAGTCAGATGGTTATTCGCATTTTTTTCCGAAAAACCTGCTCTATAGCTGGTTTGTCAATGATTTAGACAAGCGGCATGAAGCAGAATTGGCTTTGACGAAATTTCAGAGTCTAGGGTTATTTGGGAAAAGCCATAATTGGTATGCGAGTGAGAGTTTTGAATTTGCTGACGAAATGTTACCGTTTTTAATCGATCGCCTATATGACGATCTCTTCAATGGGATCCCGAACGTGAAGGATGAAGTCGAGGTGATCCACCAGCTTGGCATGACATTCTCCCGCGATGTGGCGAGGTTTATCTCTTTATTGGTAAAAAGACCAGTTGGCTTTACTAAAAATGATGTGATTTACAAACGGGAAGTACCGAAAGTGTTGCCATTTTTCCGTACCGCCAAAACCATGCAGCTTGAAGGGACAGGCATTTGGGAGGGTGTAAACGGCGCGATCGTCATGACGGTGAGGCAACTGGTGAATCAGCACTTGATCCGGCTTGAAGAGGGAAAGGTCTCGGTGGTGGGACAGCAAGTCGAAAAGTGGTTGCAAATGAGCGATGAGGCGCTTTCTGACTGGATGCTTGAACTCACATACGGCATGATCAAGGAAAGGCAAAATTACATGGCAGAACTGCTGTTTCAGTGGTTGAGACATGGGACACCGGGTGAATGGATGCCTATTCGCACCGTCTTTGCCCCCCTTGAAGCACTTGGCACGGAGAAATCCTCCCAGCCGTGGATCAGCGTTGTCGATTATTTTATCAGTATTGCATCTACCACGGGGATCATCGATTATGGCATCAGTAACGAGCGCGGACTGGTGATGCGGATTGCCAGGCGGTCGATTGGCGCATCGAAAAAGCTATACGTCCAGCCTAATATGGAATTGCTGGTACCAGAGGAAGCTCCTCTAGCACTGCACTTTCTCGCGGGCCAATTAGCGGAATTGAAACGCGCAGATCTGATGTCCACTTATCAACTGAACAAAGAACGCATCCTGCACCTTTGCGATCGCGGTTGGACTTATGAAGATATGGCAAGCGCGCTCGAATTGATCAGCGAAAATCCGGTGGCGCCAAGTGTGCTAAAAACCGTCCGTGACTGGGTAGGATCGTACAACCGCGCGGTGCTTTGGGATGCGATGATCATCAAGTTCCAGGCATCGGAATGGTTTTACGCGTTTACAAGTGACAGGCGCTCGGCAGGAGTCGTAATCGAGTCCATCGGGGATCTAGCGGTGATCATCAAGCGCAGCGGGGAAAAAACTGCGAGAGAGATTTTGGCGGATATCGGCGCGCCTGCACCGCTCGCGGTGAGAAAGCCTGTGGTGGAAGGCGCGACGATTTCTGGCGCAGGTCTGAAAATGAACAAGGCGAATGCGGAAGCGCTTAGCCGTATCACCGGAGTAGGGATGATCGAGCTTTTGCGAATGAAATTTCCTGTTGGCGCGAACGTTAAGGAGTAAATACGCGCCGGGAGGAAATTTATGTGAAAAAAATCATCATTTTTCTTGCTAGTTTACTGATTGCTTGTTTGGCGTTGCCTTTTGATGTGCATGCCAATTCGACGGTGATTCTTGTGGATCCAGGCCATGGGGGGATAGACGGCGGAACAGGGAGAGGGCCACTGCTTGAAAAGAACCTGAACCTAGACATCGCCTTGAAGACTAGAAATTGGCTGCAAAAAAGTGGATTTACTGTAAAAATGACAAGGGACAATGATGTCGACCTGTCATCTCTTTATCCCTCCCCTATTCAGAGCCGACACAAACGCGACCTGCAAAATCGGCTTGTCATGATTCGCAAGGAAAGTCCTGCGCTTTTTATCAGCATCCACATCAACAGTTCGACGCAACCAAAAGATAAAGGTCCACTTGTTTTTTATGCGGTAGAGTCGTCCGAGGGGAAGGTGCTTGCAACAGAAGTGCAATCGGCGCTGAATCAGGTGGCCGTATCCACGCAACGGCCTGTAGGGAGGAAGAACCTTTTTTTAATCAGGCATGCGCCATGTCCGGGAGTGCTCGCGGAGATGGGGTATGTTACCAATGAGGTGGATGCGAAGCGTTTGCTTGACGCTACTTACAGGGACAAACTGGCACGCGCTATGGCAGAGGCAGTGAAGCGTTTCCTGCAATTGTCTACCTGATAATGATACAATAGTTTAAGGTATTTTGTCGGAGAGGAGCAAATCGATGGATACAGTTAATTTAGCATTAGATCATATTCTGAATCTGGTGTCCATTCCTAGCCCAACGGGGTTTACAGAGGGTGCTATTCAGTACTGCGAAAAGGTACTTGAAGATATTGGCGTTCATTTTATCCGTACGATGAAGGGCGGTTTGTCTATCATCGTGCCAGGCGAATCGGAGAGAACCCGCGTGCTCGCGGCGCATGTGGATACGCTTGGCGCAATGGTCAAGCAAGTGCTTCCTTCCGGTCGGTTGAAGATTACGCCTATCGGCGGATTTCGTATGCAGGTGATCGAAGGGGAGTACTGCAAAGTACATACGTTTGGTGGCAATATTTATTCAGGTACCATCGTCGCTCATAAGGCCTCCACTCACGTATACAGAGAGGCGGAAGAGCGCACGGAGGAGACCATTGAGATTCGTTTGGACGAGGTGGTGTCAAATGAGGGAGACGTAGAGGCACTTGGCATACGCGTTGGTGATATCGTGTCCTTTGATGCAAGACCCGTGCTGACGCCAAGTGGGTTTTTGAAATCCCGCCATTTGGATGACAAGGCGAGCGTGGGCATCCTTCTCGCCTTATTACAAAGCATGAATGAGGAAAAATGGACACTTCCTTACAGTCTGCAAATTTTGATCAGTACGGATGAAGAGATCGGCTATGGCGGCAATTCGAATATTTCAGCAAATGCCTTTGAATATTTAGCGGTCGACATGGGAGCTATCGGTGATGGGCTCTCCACCACGGAATATGTGGTGTCCATCTGCGCGAAGGATTCGAGCGGTCCTTATCATTACGGACTTCGTAAGCAACTTGTGGAACTTGCGGAAGCGAATGAGATCAAACACGCCATCGATGTGTTTCCCTACTATGCATCGGACGCAAGTGCAGCGCGGCGTGCAGGATATGATCTTGCCACGGCGCTGATTGGGCCTGGCATCGATTCTTCTCATGCTTATGAGAGGACGCACAAAGATTCAATTGATGCCACCTTACAACTAGTAAAGCTGTATTTATCAAGTCCTTCAGTGTGTGAGTAAAGTGGTGGGAGGAGACCCGTGATGTTGTTACAAGATCGAGTCATTTTGGTGATGGGCGTAGCGAACAAGCGCAGCATTGCTTGGGCGATTGCACAGGCGCTGCACCGGGAGGGCGCCAAGCTGATTTTTACCTATCAGGGAGAGCGGTTTTTTAAAGGCGTTCAGGAACTGGTGGAAGCCCACATACCGGGATCAAGGTTACTCAATTGTGACGTGACCATCGACGAGGAAATCGATGCGGTGATGGAGGATATTGTTAAGCACGAAGGCATCCTACATGGTGTGGTGCACAGCCTTGCCTACGCCAGGCCTGAAGACCTTGGCGGGGCATTTAAGGATACCTCACGTGATGGGTATCTTCTGGCGCAAAATATTTCCTCTTATTCACTTGTGGCTGTGGCACGTCGCGCTAGTCGTCTGATGACAGAGGGTGGCAGCATCATGGCTATGACGTACCTTGGCGGGGAACGGGTAGTCGAAAACTACAATGTCATGGGCGTGGCGAAAGCGGCACTCGATATGAGCATGCGCTATCTGGCCAGTGAATTGGGGCCGCAAAATATTCGCTTGAATGCGATTTCGGCTGGTCCTGTTCGCACGCTTTCTGCAAAAGGAGTCAAGGACTTTAATTCATTTTTACACATCTTTGATGAAAAAGCGCCACTCAGGCGGCCCACTGATCCTGAAGAGGTAGCCGACACCGCCGTCTACCTGATGAGCGACTGGTCGCGAGGATTGACGGGAGAGGTTTTGCACGTCGATAGCGGGTTTCACGTGTTAGGCATGTAAATTATGACAAAACAAACCGCCACGCTGGATGAGTGTGGCGGTTTGCTTTTAGAAAGACTAGAAATTGGTAGGTATTTTTTCGTTAATGGGGAAATCGTCTACTGATACGTCTTCATTCAGGACGATATTCTTATGGGTGCCAAATTCATTAGTGCGAAGCTCTTCGCGAATAATGTTGTAGCGATGGAGCAGTTCGATGACTTGGCTGGCTGTATTGCTCGGAATCGATAGGTAATCGGCGAGGCCGTCACGCAACCATTTGGGGCCAAGGTTTTTTGTCTTATTCGCTGGTTGCGCATGCCATTCGGAGATGTAGACGATTGCTTCCTGCAGGTAATCCGTTGGATTTTTCGGACTGATATCGACACTCAAAAAATCAAGCAAATCATAGCTTTCATGCGCATAATTGCGAATGTCCGTGTGCTTTGCAATCGCGTCCTCCACGTAGAACAGTTCTACATGCTTTCCACGATACAACATGCGACTCATGATCGGTATCATATCACTGTCCGCTGTAACAAAGACATAACAGGTAATATTGGGATCTGAGTAACAAGTCTCCATGGCATCTATAGAAAGTTCGATATCAGAAGCGTTTTTGGCCTTATCTTCATTTTTGCCGTTGGCATACACGTGACGGATTTGTATGCGTTTTTTCTGAAGGCTGGTTAAGTTGGCATCGACTTGTTCAAAATCTGCATAGGCGCGATAAAGCCTGACGTTGTCTTTGCCGTAAAATTCCCATAATCGTTCAAACAAATTGCGATCTGCGTCTTCGTGATCGGGGTCGTGCCTGTACCTGTTCATCAGCGTCCAATAGACATTGTCATAATCGACAAAGATAGCAACATTGTCTTTTGGGTTATGTCTTGACAAACGGTTGATGGCCGATTCCACAGCGTTGCTGATGGCCTGGTTGTAAAATCTAGCCACTTCTTCCAATCGCTCTTCTTGTTTGGCAGATGACGCAGAGGACGAATTTTTTTCTTGTCTCATCAGAGTCCTCCCAAGTATTAGCGGTATAACCGCATTAAAGTTATGTTCTTCAGATAAAGCTTTTTTCCTGCATATGCTCTATATTATTATGCGAACAGCACCCTGTGCAGTTCCAGATGTACGGTGTAGGTTAATCGTATGTGATTCTATCAATCATTATTTGCCATTTATCGAGTGTTTATACATTCGCGATGATTGCGTGGATGAAATTTCCCCCCTTTCGTAAAATGAGTGTACCACATTTGTAAGCTGGATGTCTTTGCCTTGAATACAAGAATTGATCAGAGTGATACTAGCTCCGTAAAAGGTGGGAGTTAGCATGCTGATCGAATCGATAGCGTCAAATGACGAACGTATAGAGGTGGTGCGGGAGTGGCCGGGGAGGTCGCGTATCAGCGTGAAGGGACTTCGCGACAATCGGCAAATGGCCACTTTTTTAACGCAAGCATTTGGTGATGGACCAGACTGCATGGCATTAGCAGATTGGCGGACTGGAAGGGTGCTTTTCGTAAAAAAAGGTCAGCCCGCTGTAGATGCCGGTTGGAATGAAGAAGTAAAGCTGCGCTTAAACGCCGCGCTTACCCAGTACCGTGAATGGACGACTGCTGCAATCCCTGATCAGGAACGCTTGGAAAAAATCATTACAAGTGGCGGCTTAAGCACCGATGAGGCGTCTCAAAGTCTGGCACATATCGGTCCAAATGAGTTACCTTCGCCGCGAAACCAAGGTTGGCGTGACATTATCGCGCAGCAGATGCAGGATCGAATGACCTTGTTGTTACTTTTTGCCGCTCTAGGGTCTCTGGCGCTAAAACGCAGGATCGATGCGTTTGCCATCCTATCCGTGCTTTTGATTAGCGCGGGAGTGGCAATCTGGCAAGAGAGCCAAATTCGCAAGGAGGACGAAGGGTTAAAAATCCTGGAGGCAAGTGTGGCTCATGTAAAAAGGGATGGCATCAAACAGGTGTTACCTGCGAGAGAATTGGTGCCTGGCGATGTGGTGTTCCTGGAAGCCGGCGATGCGGTACCTGCGGATGGGTATCTGCTTCAGGCCAATCGTTTACAGGTGGATGAGTCGACCTTGACGGGTGAGGCAGTTCCTGTCATGAAGGCACCAGATGCAGCTAGGACTGTGGCTCTTTTTATGGGAACTACGGTGACTGGTGGCACGGCAAAGATGATCGTGATTTCAACAGGAGCCAATACTGTTTTAGGTAAAATGGCAAGTGAACTCTATCGCAAAAAATATGAATTGACGCCACTGCAAAAAAATCTCCAGCAACTTTCCCGGAATTTTTCACTATTTATCGCCATCTGGGTAGGAATGACGGCAGCGATTGCCTTGATTCGCGGCCATACCCTAACAGAGGTGTTAATGACCAACCTTACCATGTATATTTCCGCGATACCTGAAGGATTGCCGCTATTACTTCTTGTGGCGCAAGTCTACACTGCTCGCAAAGTGCATCGCTCCGTTTTACAGGTGCGCCGTCTGCAATCTCTGGAGGCGCTGGCTGCAACGACAGTATGGTGTGCCGACAAAACTGGTACCCTGACGCGAAACGAAATGACCGTGCTTGAAAAGTGGGAGACTTCGTTGAATGATGAAATGTTTCCCTCGCTGCTGGAGTGTGCGGTGCTTTGCAACAACGTGGATGTGAACGAAAAGAACGGGTTAGGAGATCCGCTTGAGATTGCCCTGATTCGCTACGCTACCGGACAAGGCGTAGATGTGAACCAAACCACTTTCAATTATCGACGAATGGCTGAAGAGCCATTTGACTCTGCAACGAGACGGATGACGGTGGTGGTTGAACATGTCGACGGTCAAAAATGGCTGATTGTCAAAGGGGCGCCCGAAACGGTGCTATCTTATTGTGAAGCAGTGAAAGGAGAAAGTGTTGACGAGGTATTAAGCGATTTGGAACGCCAGGCTGAAGAAAGCGCTTATAAGATCATCGCATTTGCCATTCGGTCACTTGGTCGTTATGAAGACGAGAATAATTTTTCAGGGTTGCTAACAAAAATGAAGTATCTTGGCAGCCTGGGACTTGTGGATCCTCCTCGCATGGAGGCGATGGAAAGTTTAGAGCGGTTGCAGCAAGAGGGGATTAAGGTCGCGATGCTGACAGGGGACCACCCAGCCACGGCAGCGGCGGTAGGCAGACGGATCAAGCTGCAACAGGATCCGTCCCTTAAAGTGATGACAGGTGACGAGGTAGATCGCCTAAGTGCCAGCGAATTGCAAAAGGCGGTGGGCACCACGGCTATTTTTGCCCGTTTGACGCCGATGCAGAAGGTGAAAGTGGTACAAGCGATGAAGGACAATGGTGAAGTGGTAGCCATGACTGGCGATGGTGTCAATGATGCGCTTGCCATTCGCCATGCGGATGTGGGCATTGCGATGGGCAGTCAGGGAAGCGAGGTGGCAAAACGGTCCAGTTCACTCTGGTTAATGGGGGACGACCTTGGCAATTTTGTGAAGGGTTATCGGGAAGGCCGCCACATGCTTGCTAAAATGGAACGGGCGATCGGTTATCTGCTTTCAGGGAACATCAGTGAAGTGATTTTCATGAGCTCCTGCGTCTGGCTGGGTTGGCCCATTGCCTTTAATCCTACACAAATCTTGTTGATCAATATCCTCACCGATTCTGTTCCTACCTTTATCCTTCTTACTCATTCCCAAGCAGAGTATCCGTTTGGGAAAGGTGGCAGGCTATTTGGCCACTTATTCTGGCGGCAGATCATGGTTCGCTCGGTAACGATGGGGGTAGTCTCACTTGGCATCTACAGGATTGGGCTTGGACTTTACCAGAATGTCTCGACGGCCAGGACGATGGCTCTTTTTTCTGTGATTACTAGTCAAATGTCGCAATTAGAGAGTTGGAGATCTGATACGGGCCAATCGATTGTTCCAAAAGGGAAATGGCTGAGGGGAACGGTAACGGGAACGATGTTAGCGCTGTTGGCAAGCATTTATTTGCCTGGAATGCAGCGAATTTTTGGCACAAGGGCACTTCCTACTTCGGGAATTCTACTCAGTGCGATTGGCGCTGCTTTGGTTGGTAAAATCGCCAATTTGACCTTAAAAAAGGAGGATATCCATGCAGGAGAATTTGCACTATCAACTGAGTGAGGCAAAAAGCATCCTTTTCAAGGCGCTCGACAACAGTTTCGATATGGTCAAAAATGGCGGTTCAAAGCAGGAAGTGGGACAAGTCTGGAGTGATTTTCTCAGTGATTTTTACAAACGTATCAAACAAGAGAGCCGGGCAAGAAGAGAAAATTTGCTGAATTGGGTGAGGGTACCTAAGTAGTGGATAAGGGGGACTACCTAAATGAAAGGCAAAGGCTTTCTGACGATGGGGTTGTTGTTGCTGGGACAAACGCTCTGGAACCAGCCGGAATTTAGAAAAATAACGAGAAGAGGAGCGGTGCTTTTCATTGCGCAAGCGCTCACCCTAATGGAGAAAGGACAGTATTTGGCAGTCATCACTAAAGAAGAAGCGGCCGATTTATGGGCGGAGATCGAATATCGGAAGACTGTGTGATTGGTGAGAGCCATTCATTTCGATATAATAGTAATCACTAACGTACAAGCGAGGCAGTCCGATGAGAGGGAACTGGAAAAATAGCGGATTTGCGATAGCGGCCATTGTGGTGGGAGTGGTCGTATTTCTTTTTGGTGCCGCCATATCCAACCATGCATTTCTGTTTCTCCTTGATGGACTCGTGATCATCGGGCTTGCCAAGGTGATTGGTTCCTCGACAGAACGCCTCTCCAAGAGGATCGGCTCCGTGCCAGGTGCACTACTCGGTATCACGTTTGGCAACAGTGTGGAATTAATCCTCTCTTTATTTGCCTTGCATGAAGGATTATTTGCAGTGGTCAAGGCGAGCATCATCGGCGGCGTGCTGGCTAATCTTTTGCTTACGCTCGGTGTTAGCATGATGATCGGGGGAGGCGCAAAAGGCGTTCAACAGTTCAGCAGGCGCAGAGCGGGCATGAACAGTGCCATGTTGTTTGTAGCGGTCATCGGGCTTACCACCGCCAGCATCTTTTCTTTTCTGCGTTTTCGCGAAAGCGGTACAGAATCCCTCAGCATCGGTGTCGCGGCAGTGTTTCTGATCGTGTATATCGGGGGATTTCTTTTTTCGTTTCTGACGCATCGCTCCTTTGTATCCCATTTTGCCGAAGATGATGAAAAATCTGCTGACCCACCACCAATGATGCCGGACATACTGATGCTTGTCGCAGCCACCATTGTCGTGGCCTTCGTGAGTGATCAGTTGGTGTCGTCTATTCAAGTTGTCGCCAGTCAGTTAAAACTGACACAGCAATTTATCGGACTTGTCTTTTTGCCGCTGATCGGGATTGCGCCAGAATTTTTAACCGCCGTTATTTTTGCCAAAAAAGGAAAGATCGAAGGAAGTGTGGAGATCGCAGTCGGATCAAGTTTGCAAATCTCCCTTTTTGTCGCACCACTCATGGTCATTGTTGGATTGTTGATGGGCAAAACCCTAACGCTCGTATTTACCCCAGCGCAGGTCGTGGTGCTTTTTTTATCCACGGTGCTTGTCAATATCGTTTCATTAGATGGAGAGACCCATTGGTTTGAAGGGGTGATGGTGGTGGCTACTTATGTCATATTTGCCTTGATGTTTTTCTTTGCCTGACGGGTAAGCTAAACGCGACCTTGAATCCTGGTCAAGTTTTACACCGTGAGGTGGAGGCGAGTGAAGCGATGGCACTATTATCAACGATATGCAGGAGCAGGGCTAGCGATCATCGCGCTAGTGGTGGGAATTGCCATTGTCTGGTTTCATCGGACAGGCCTCTTATGGGCTATTCCACGTTACATTCAACATGCAGGTTTTTGGGGGATTTGGATCAGTTATGGACTGGTCGTCCTGCAGTCGATCGTGCCGTACGCCCCTTTTGCATTGGTGGCGGGATTCAATACAGCGGCCCACGGCTTTTTCATCGGGTTTATGGTCTCGTTTGCGGGAGTGATCACCGGTAACCTCATTCTTTTTTTCCTCGCCAAACAGATCGTAGCGTGGATTTTTCACGGCAAATTGGAGTCGGTTTGGGACAAACACCCGAAGCTTCAAGTGCTGCGCAAGAAAGTAGTGCATGCAAAGTTCTGGCCTGCCTTTTCTATTTTGTTTATTTTGCGAGTGCAACCGTGGGTACCTTCATCGCTTCTGGATATTCTCTCCGGCGCAACGGGTGTGAAATTCAAGCCTTTTTTCTTTTCTACGCTGGCAGGACAAGCGCCAACGGTCGCCGCGATGGCGTACCTCGGTCATCGGTTGCTCAACTTCCATAAGTACAAAAGAGAAATCATTTTGTTTTTTGGAATAGCATTAGTAATGGGGCTTGTATATCTTTTCTGGTGGCTTTGGAGAAAGCGCCGTGCCTTGCATGGGCTGAAACGGCTTTAAGAATACGGGTGATTTGGGAGTAAGGGGATTCGGGTTTTTGTATGTGGGATTATATAGGTAAGGGATTTGCGATACTACTGGTCAATACGGTGCTCTCGGGTGACAATGCACTGATGATCGCCATGGTCACGGCCAAGCTGCCACCAAAGCAACGGTGGCAGGGCATGGTGTTCGGGCTGTCGTTAACCATCATTTTGCGGGTGGCCCTCACGATAATCGCGGGCAAACTTTTTATCCTTCCTTATCTGGAAGCGATCGGAGGATTGTTGCTCGTCTATTTTGCGTTCACCCTGTCTGTGGGTTCCAAAGAAAAAAGCGCCTCAGAAGATGAAAGTTCTTCGCCGGAGCGCCTCTTGAAAGCTGTTTTTTCCATTGTGGTCGCGGACCTCAGTATGAGCCTTGACAATGTCATCGCGCTCGCGGGCATTGCCAATGGCAACTGGAGTCTGCTTCTCATCGGCACGGCGGTGAGTCTGGTGATCATTTTGCTCGCCAGTCAGGTACTGAGCCGCTTGTTAGTAAAATACGCGTGGTTGATGTACATTGGTTCCGGTATTCTGGCCTGGACCGGTGGAGGCATGATCGGGCGGGATCCCGAATTATCCACGAAATTATCCGGTATCCCCTATCTTCCCGTCTGGATTACGATATTTGTGCTTGTCTTCATTTATATCGTCGATAAAATCCGCACGTCAAAGGACTGATGAAACGCAAGTTTCCAAGCATCTGCTTTTCGATCCATCAGCGCTTCATATTCTGATTTGCGAAGCCCGTTCACTTCAAGGATAAACTCGTCTTGTTGCAGTTTGCCGCCTAGAACAGTGACCCTGCCTGAGTGGCCGCGGTCGAGTCCATCTGCTACACGCAGAATCGCGCTGAGTTGAAAAAGCGGCAAATTGCCAAGGAAGCGTTCATCAAGCCAGGCTCGTTTCGCATGTTTGCGATGGCACCAAGAGAGCGTGGCCACATCCTCTATGAGTCCTGTGTTCAGGTGGCGCAGCTCCTCTGCCTGCAAAATCAGATAAAAGCTGTGTTTATGATGACCCTTGTCGGCGACAAAGTGACCGATATCATGAAGTAGGGCAGCCATACCAAGCCGTTGCCAGTCCGGATTCAGCTCCGGTTCATGGGCTAAATTGGCTTCCGGTAATGCCAGTTTTGCGATTTCAAAGGCATTCGCCAACACATGCTCGCAGTGACTGATATCTGTGCGGTATTTTTCCATCACATACTTGGCGGTTGAATACAGGGATGGGTGTAACCGTAATGTGTTAATGTTACGCACCTTTTCGATTCTTTAAGAGTTTTCCCACATGTTCTTGCAAATTTGACTGAATCTCATTGATATTCTGCGTCCCATCCAACATGATAAAGTTGTATTCTTCCGTCAAATCGTCAAATTCCTGCTGACACATGTTCTGATAGCGATGGAAACTCTCGATCATGTCGGTGGAAAGCGACAAGTCCATTCCCGATTCCCAGTATTCAAGATAGCCACGTTTTTGAAAATGGCGGTGCAACAAGACTTCCGGAGGCACTTTCAGATAAAAGGTCATGTCGGGCACGAGCGCGAATCCAAACAATTCGTGCAACCAAAGCGGATCAGCACCGCGCACAGCATCACGCACCATGAGCGTAAAAATATAGCGGTCAGCCAGCACGATAAACCCTGCCCGCAGCGCGGGGATGATCTTGTTTTCTAGTTGATCCGCAAAATCTGTCGCGTAAAGCAGACTCAGCGTGGTTTTTCCTAGCACGTTGCCTTGTTTGGCTTTATCGATGACGCCACTCACCAGATCTGATCGTTTGATCCCGGTATCCATGACGGCGTGGCCATTCACTTCTAACCATTGTTTCAAAAGCGCTGTTTGTGTAGAACGTCCCGAGCAGTCGGCTCCCTCAATGACGATCAGTTTTCCGCTGTAATCCCATTCATCCATGTAGGGAAGTCCGGCGCCGTAATAATTCGTCGATTTGGATGTCGTCATCTTTACGCCTCCCCATAAATGGTGGGTGACACATAGTCCACCAGGTGTTCTTTGATGATGTTTCGTACGATTTCCTGCTGTTCTTCGACGGTTTTGGTCGCATCGATCACCTTGAAGTGCTCTTCTTCGATCATGCTGTCATAGTGTTTTTTTATCATGCCCTGAAAAATCTTGAAGCTTTCCTCTGGATTGGTCGAAAGCCCCAAATCCATTCCCGCCTCGTGGTATTTAAGCTGCGGTCTGGCGCTGAGAATTCGATCAAGAGACACGTCAAGCGGCGTTTGAAAATACAGGCTGGCCGTGGGTTTTACAGCAAAACTGTAAACATTTTTTACCCATTCGGGGTCACAGCCCCTTGCCATGTCTCTCGCGTAGGCTGTGTAGATATAGCGATCGGCAAGGACAATGTATCCCGCTCGAAGGTGGGGCAACATCATTTTTTCGTAACGGTCTGCAAAATCACAGGCGTGAATCAGACTGAACGTGGTTGGTGTAAGGAGATTGTTCTTTTTCGCCTTTTTGGTGGCGGATTTGATCAATTCACTGGAGTTCCATTCGGTGAAAAACACGGGATAACCGTTATCCTCCAGCCACCTTTTGAGGAGATAAATCTGTGTGCTTTTTCCTGAACCATCGGTGCCTTCGACAATAAACAAACGGCCAGGATAATTTTTTGTCCTACCTAAACCACGCGCTTTTTTTAGGCGCATTCACTAAAACTCCTTTCTCAGTCTTGAACAGGCGATACCATGTCGCTTCGTATGACTTTCAGTTCTTTCCCAAATACCTTTTTCACATGCGGAGACAAATTTTGCGCATTGGACCATTCGACATCCGCCTCGTTGGTGTCAGGAAGGTATAGTTCCAAGACTTGCCCGTTCATCATGATGGAGGCGTTCATGACGCGCTGCTCATGGCGTCTATCCAGAGCCTCCGCCATTTTTACCAGTACGCCAAGCCTTGCAGCAAGATCCAATTCTGCTTCCGTAATGATCGTAGGCATGTAAGGGGCGCACAGCTTGCGGATTTTGCTCTTCCCATTGTAAGCCGCAGCCGCAGCCGCAAGCAATATTTCGCGATGAGATAAGCCATATATGGCGCTGTTTAAGAGTAAATAAAAGGTATGGCTCTCATAATGATAAAAATCCACGCGTACGCCGATGCGATGAAGCTGTGCTGCTGTATACAGGATCCGCTCGCTATCGGGAGGAACGAGACCTGTTGCAGCAGCGTCCCTGAACATTTGAAGTGCGAGTCGGGTCCGGTGTTCCGCCAGCTCCTTCGCCTCAAAATACCTGACCAGGATGTTTCGTACACTGTTTTGCAAAACCGGGACAGGGGTGATGGTCTGCCTTAACACTCTTGCGTAAAAAACGCCATCGCGCAAACCACGGCCACTGATGCGAAGCCGCTTTGCGTTCACTGTTTCAAGAAGCGCCACCAAAATAGCGCCACCTGGAACGATGACATCCGCTCGACCTTTGGAAAGCCCATCCAACTTCTTGCGCTGAGCCAGTGTCATGAGCGAGAGGGATTGAATCACACCCGTGGTTTCACTGATTGTCATGTAATAATTGTGCGTGATCGGCAGGGTGTATCCCGTTTTTGATTGGTGAATTCCCGCAATGTTACGGATGGTGCCACCGATCCCCACCACTTCAATGTCACGAGGAGATTCTGGCCCCAAAATACTGCTAAATTCATTTTTGATTTGGGGGATGACTTTTTTCAGATTTTCTGCGTCACTACCCGCTTGGAAGTGATTGCTCATCGTGACAGCACCAAACGGGAAGGAATGCGTGGCAGTGATCTGGCCGTTTTGGACGAGCGAGACCTCTGTGCTTCCACCGCCAATATCGATGAGGTACGCATTTCCCATATCCATGGTGTGCGCCACTGCGATATACCCGAGAAATGCCTCTTCGTGTCCGGAAATGATGTCTACTTCGAGACCCAATTCCTTGTTGACAGAAGCGATAATCTCTTGCTGGTTTTTTGCCATTCTCAGCGCAGCGGTACCAATGGCGATCACTTCATCCGTTTGGTAAGATACGCAGATATCGAGAAATTCCCGCAAATGAAAAACGAGCTCTTTGATTCCCTCTTTTTTCATATTGCCGTTTCGATCCAAACTGTTGGCAAGCCTAGGAGTGGATTTTTGTTCGTCAATCACAAAAAAGCTCCCATTGTCTAACATGCGAATGAGGGAAAGGCGTATGGAGTTGGATCCGATGTCAATAATTCCTGTTAACGACAAAATGACCTTACTCCTTAATCAACTTGATAAAGGTAGTATACCGGATTTTCCATGGCGATGTTAGACGGAGGCTGCAAAACTTCGGAATATTAAAACGTACGGATTAACGTTTGCAAGTTTAGGTTTGAGCCCAGTTCCAACTGCCAGACCGCCGTGCCAGCGAGGTTGGCACTCTTTGCAAAAAGGCCTCTTTCTGCGAGGGAACGTGAATCTTCCATCCAAATGTATTGCATGGTACCTCCTGATGGAAAGACCAATTCGTTTTGATCCGTCCCTGCAGAGTTATAAAGGCGTGCACCGGGGCTGTTTTTTGCATTAGCCTGAGAATACATGGACAAGTAATAGGAGTGCCAAGTATTACTGGTTTTGTACCAGTCGATCGCGTAAAAAGGAACTCCCAGTAGGATCTTATTGGCGGGGATGCCTTCTTGCATGATGCTATTAATCCCGCTCTCCATCCATGGAATGGAAGACACCGAGCCAATCTGCTGTTCTCCCAGGTAGTGCTGATCATAGCTCATGGCCACGAGGTAATCGGAGGCGTTTGCAAGGCTTTTTCGTTGATAAATGAGGCTCCAATTGGGATCATTGGAAGGCAGTGTCACGTCTACGGACACCCATTTGCCCATTGCATGAAGAAGCGATGATGCATCCACGATGAGCGTAGTGTATAAAGGCGCGTCTGCCGGTTTCATATCCTCAAAGTCAAAATTCACGCCATCCAGTCCATTCGTTTGTACGACTGACACCATGTTGGTTAAAAAGCGGTACTCTGCAGATGTGTTTTGCAAAAAAGAGGTGGTCTTTTCGGGGGCGAAGCCACTGGCGATGATGGCCCATACCTGTACCTGTTTTTCGTGTGCCAGAGTTACTACGCTGCTTGCAAGAGAGCCGGAAAGCTGTCCACTTGTTCCGTCAAGTTGATAAGCGAGCGGGGAAAAGACACTGAGTGTGTCCTCTTTCAGGTTTTTCAGATAGCTGGTTGTTGACCCATCATCAAACCCAAGCATGATCTTGTGGTTAAAAAGCGTGATGGGAGCTTTAGTACCTGGCGTGACGGAGATCGTGCGTACTTGGGACGGGGAGACTTCATCAATGTTACCGTTTGGCATAAAAAGAGACATCATGTCTCCAATCGTTGAAGCAGGAAAAAGCGCTCCTGCATCAATCCCGTTGCCTAAATTGGTCATCGCCATGGCAAATGTGTGTTGTGGGATGATTTCCGGTTGATGGGTGGTAAAGTGCTGGTTTGCCGCCGTCTGCGAATCGCTATGTATCCCGAGATAGAGATGGTTCAAATCAAGCGGTGTCGAGGTCGAGGTGGCGACTGTGACCGATATACTGGCAACAAAAGCGATAAGTGTAAGGAATATAATCCGCCATTTATTCATCATAGCTAAATTATATCGACTTTATGCGCTGTATTATAGCGGAAATCAATGGTTGTGATGGCGAACAGTTTTTTCTTCCGGGGCTTGAAAAGTCGACTAAATTAGTAGAGAATAATACAGAACACAATCTCTATAGAAAAGCCATACTAACATGAGGAAAGCGTTTGGAGAAGGAGGTACCCGGAAATGATCACTGAAGAAATGATCTATGAAGAACTCAAAGAAGTAGTCGACCCGGAGATACAGATCGACGTGGTCAATCTCGGCATGATTTACGGTGTCACGATTGAAGAGGAAGGCAAAAAAGTAATCGTGCGCATGACGTTGACCACCATGGGGTGCCCGGCCATGGAGCAGTTGCAGGATGAGATCGTGAGTCGCGTCAAAGCGCTTGGTGTTGAGGAAGCCTACATTGATTTGACGTTTGATCCCCCTTGGTCCAAAGAAATGATGTCTGATGAAGCCAAGATGGTATTTCGCTACCTCTTTTAAAGGCACGACGATAACGGCAGCCAGTGTGCTGCCTTTTTCTATGCAAAAATGACGAGTGGGAACTTGCTTTTTTTAGCGCATGTGGTACCATAAATACGACTAAATTAGTCGACATTAAAAATATCTTGATGAAGTCAGGAATTCAGGCAAAAAATACGATAGTAAACGGGTTATGGGAGGCATATTTATGGCAAACATTCCAGAGCTTGCGATCCATGGTCTGCAGGCTTCAGTTGAAGGCAAAGAGATACTCCGCGGTGTGAATTTGACGGTTCGTGGTGGCGAAGTACATGCCATCATGGGACCAAACGGGACAGGTAAGAGCACGCTCGCTTCGTCACTCATGGGACATCCAAAATACCAAGTGACGGCGGGAAGCGCAATGCTTGATGGTGAAGATCTGCTTGCCATGAAGGTGGATGAGCGGGCGAGAAAGGGTCTGTTTTTGGCAATGCAATACCCAAGCGAAGTGACGGGAGTGTCCAATGCGAATTTCTTGCGGATTGCCTTGAATTCCCGCAGGGGGGAAGGCAATGAAGTGCCTGTGCTGAAATTTCACAAGGAACTGCAAAGCAAGATGAAAATGCTCAGCATGGATCCTTCTTTTGCGGAACGTTACCTCAATGAAGGATTTTCCGGTGGGGAGAAAAAGCGCAATGAAATATTGCAAATGGCGGTGCTGCAACCCCGCATTGCCATTTTGGATGAGATCGACTCCGGCCTTGACATTGATGCGCTGAAAATTGTGGCGCAGGGTGTCAATGAACTTCGCGGTCCAGAACTCGGTGTGCTGATCATCACGCACTATCAACGCATCTTGGATTACGTGAAACCGGATTATGTTCACGTCATGATGCAAGGTCGGATTGTGCGTTCAGGCGGTCAGGAACTCGCCGAGGAACTGGAGGCGCGCGGATACGATTGGATTAAAGAAGAGCTTGGCATAGTCGATGAAACGGTATCCGCAGGCGTTTAGGGGGGAAGTGCGATGAGTATTACCCAAGTGAGTCCAGAATTGGAACATGACATACAAAAAGTGTTTGAGAGTGACAGCGCGGCATTAAAAGAATTTCGCGGGAATGCACAGCAGCGGTACCAGGAGTTGCCGGAGCCTCATTTTGATCGTAGCAGTCTGGAAAACAGGATCTACTCATTTATTCCGATAGAGGCGAATGAGCCTACAGATTGGCAAAAGGCAGTGGAGAGTCTGGTCGACTTAAATGGGGAACATCCATTATTGGTTTTTGTCGATGACAGGCTGGTGCATCTTGGCGGACTCGAAAACCTGCCTAATGGCGTTACAGTGAAAACCCTGCGTGAAGCGGCG
Organism: Bacillota bacterium; assembly: GCA_021799325.1. GTDB lineage: Bacteria > Bacillota > Bacilli > Alicyclobacillales > SLC66 > JAJZCL01. The sequence goes on from JAJZAS010000002.1 coordinate 20,600, forward strand.
CAAGAAGCAAACGTGGTAGCACTTCTTGGCAGCGTAGTGCCAGTGAATGAAAACAAATGGATCGCGCTACAAAGTGCATTTTGGCAAAATGGAGTGTACATTCACGCGCCGAAAAATGCAGTGATGCCGGGTGTGATCCAGGTGGTGCATTTGACGACCCAAAAAGGCAGGGGGACATTTCCCCGCAACCTGATCGTTGCAGATGCCAACAGCCAATTATCGGTGCTGGATCTGTACGTGGCAAGCGATGAGGTGGAGGAAGAACTGCATATTGGCATCACGGAAGTGATCGCGGCAGAAGGTAGTCAGGTCAGTTACGGCGTCATCACGAATTTCCCTAAACAAACCACCTCCTACTGGGTTCGCAGGGCTAAAGCAGCTCGCGATTCGAGGGTTGATTTTACAGTCGGAGAGCTTGGAGAAGGATACACGATAGGGGAATTTGGGTCCTTGCTCGAAGGGGAAGGCAGTTCGAGCAATGGTCATGCTGTAGCGCTAGGCACAGGTCGCGCGCATATGGATCTGACGGCGAAAATGGTGCATGTAGCGAAATTCAGCCAAAGCGACACCTCAGCGAGAGGTGTGATGCAAGGTCGCGCGGATGGCGTATACCGCGGTGTCACGCACATTCAAAAAGGTGCAAGTGGTGCAGTGGGTGAACAGTCTGAACGGCTGCTAATGCTCTCGCCAAAAAGTCGCGCTGATGCGATTCCTATGTTGCTGATCGACGAGAACGATGTAAAATGCGGCCATGCGGCATCGGTGGGGCAGATTAGCGAAGAGCAGTTGTTTTATTTGATGTCGCGAGGAATTTCTGAAGCAGAGGCCAAGCGGATGGTTGTTTGGGGCTTTCTCGACCCGGTGTTGGCGGCGCTGCCTGTGGATCGCGTGCGGCAGGCCGTGGTACAAATCCTGGAGAGGAAGATGAACTAATGGATCGCAATCTGATACAAAAAGACTTTCCGATATTGGAGCAAAAGGTGAACGGGAAACCGCTAGTGTATTTGGACAGTGCGGCCACTTCCCAAAAGCCGTTACCCGTGATTGAAGCGATTGAGAAATATTATAGAGAATACAATTCCAACGTTCACCGCGGCGTGCACACATTGGGATCAAAAGCGACAGATGCGTATGAAAATGCGCGGGAAAAAGTGGCGAGATTCATCAATGCACCGTCTCCTGCGCACATCATTTTCACGCGCGGGACCACGGAAGGGCTCAATATGATCGCACACGGTTATGCTCGTTTTCAGGTCAAGGAAGGCGACGAGATTGTTATTACGCCAATGGAACATCACAGCAATCTGATCCCTTGGCAACAAATTGCTATTGCCACGAAAGCTACATTAAAGTACATTCCACTTCAGCCTGACGGAACGATCACACTGGAAGACATTCGCAAAACAGTGACGAGCCATACCAAAATTTTGGCGATGACGCATGTATCCAACGTCCTTGGCACGATCAATCCGATTAAAGAAGCGGCGAAGATTGCTCACGAGAACGGCGCGATCATGGTGGTGGACGGTGCACAGAGCGTGCCGCACATGCCGGTCGACGTACAAGATCTGGATTGCGATTTTCTCGCCTTCTCTGGGCACAAGATGATGGGGCCGACAGGTATAGGCGTGCTTTACGGCAAGCGTGAGGTGCTCGAAAAACTCGAACCTGTTCATTTTGGCGGGGAAATGATCGAAACGGTAGAACTCTACCATTCAACATGGAAAGAGATACCCTATCGTTTTGAGGGGGGCACGCCAATTATCGCCGGTGCGGTGGGACTTGGGGCAGCCATCGATTACTTGAGCGGAATCGGCATGGACAATGTTCGTAAAATGAGCCATGAAATCACGGAATACGGTATGGAACGCCTAGGAAAAGTGGAAGACGTCACAATTTACGGCCCCAAGGCACGAGGAGAACTCATTACATTTAATTTGGCAGGCGTCCATCCGCACGACGTCTCAACGGTACTCGATACAGAAGGGGTAGCGGTTCGTGCAGGCCATCACTGCGCACAGCCGCTGATGCGTTGGCTTGATGTGGTGGCAACGGCGAGAGCTAGTTTTTACATTTATAACACAGAACACGATGTAGATGTACTGGTGAGTGCACTTGAGAAAGCAAAGGAGTTCTTCGGTCATGCAATTAGATGAATTGTACCGGCAAGTCATCATGGATCATTATCAACACCCGCGCAATCAAGGGGAGATTCAGGGAGACGCCATGAAGGTAGATCTGAAGAACCCGACCTGTGGCGATGAGATTCATTTGCAGTTGGCAATAGAGGACGATGTGGTGCACGATGTGCGTTTCAAGGGTGCGGGTTGCTCGATTAGCATGTCGAGCGCCTCGATGATGACCGAAGCGATCAAAGGCAAGCCGCTTGATGAGGCACTTTTGATCACGGCAGAGTTCAAAAAGATGATCCGCGGGGAAGCGTATGACGAAGACGCATTGGGGGATTTGGAGCGCTGTCGTGAATTTCGAAGTTCCCTGCTCGCGTCAAGTGCGCCACGCTTGCGTGGAATGCGCTCGAACGGATTGGCGAGAGTCATGGACATACGCACTGAAATTAGTTGACGGATAGAGGAGGAAGAGACATGAGCAAGGCATTGCCTGAACTGGATGAGTACCAATATGGGTTTGTCGATAAGGACGTCTCTGTGGTCCGTTTTCAAAAGGGTCTGTCTAAAAAAATCGTGGAAGAAATCTCTACGATGAAGAACGAACCGGGTTGGATGACCGATTTTCGCCTCCGCTCGCTGGAGATCTTTAACGAAAAGCCAATGCCCAAATGGGGCGGAGACCTGAGTGACCTGAATTTTGACGAAATCACTTATTAT
>JAJZAS010000158.1 GCA_021799325.1 Bacillota bacterium
TTTATTTCCCTGAAAAGCAAGCGCATGCACGACCTGATTGAGGGCAAGCCCACGGTGCTCATCGCCAAGGGCAAAATCAACGACAGCGAGATGAAACGCACCCGTTACAACATGAATGATCTGTTGATGCAGTTGCGGGAAAAAAATATCTCAAGCGTGGCCGATGTCGAGTTTGCGATTCTTGAGACTTCGGGAAAACTGTCGGTTTTCCCAAAATCAGAGAAACAGCCAGTTACCCCGCAGGATTTGACACTGACAACAAGACCGCTTGAAATGACAACATCGATTATTGTAGATGGGCAGGTCGATTATGACAAGCTGAGCGCGATTAACAAATCGCCAAAATGGCTACAGGAGCAGTTGACCATGCTCGGCTACCATTCTCCCAAAGAGGTTTTTTACGCAGGCTGGGATGGGCAGATGCTGCAGGTGGATCGTATCGACAATAAAAGCCAGACAAAGTCACAAAATCCCACGTTATGAGGAGATTCATCACCTGGCAAATGGAATGAGTTTTACCCACTTGGCAAGTGACTTTCCGACGAACGGGATGTGGGAAAAGGAGTGGGAGGTTATCGAGCGCATCATGAGAAGCAATAGGATATACAGCGTTAATCCGGTGGTGATGCTAAAAAGGAGTTGTTGGGTCAGGGTTTTGAATACGGAAGAATAAATCCATGCGTAGTGTAGATAAAATCCTGTGATCATGGTCGCGAGGATCATTTTCCCTGTATCGATAGCGTCCACGTAAAAGCCGATGTGGCGACTTACCGAGGCGATGTGAAGCAGTGTGGTGATGACAACGGAGATGGTGACGGACCAGGCGACTCCTTCTGCTCCCATTCCCGGTCTTGAGACGAGTAGATAAATGAACAAGAGCTTGATGGCAGCGCCGATGATGGAGTTACGCATGGCAATGCCGGCGTGATTGATGCCCTGTAACACGCCGGAAAGCGGCGCCTGAAGGTAAAGAAGAAAGCCGGCTGGTGCCATGATGGCAAGGAGCCTACCCACCTGCGCGTGATGAAAAAGAGCGTAGCAAAGAGGAGTGGCAAACATGAATAGAATCAACGAGGTGGGAAAACCAGCAATGGCAGTGGCCCGAAATGCTTGATAAAGCCTTCTCTCCACGAGACGCTGGTTTTTGACGGCGACTGCTTCAGATATTGCCGGGACAAGCTGAATGGCCAGTGAATAGGTAATGACGGTGGGGAAAAGCAGAAGCGGCACCGCCATGCCGCTGTATTCGCCGTAGAGCTGTGTGGCAAGCGGCGCTGCATATCCAACGTGATGCAGTGACCTCGTGACGAGAATCGGTTCGATAGCGAACGCGAGGGAACCAAGCAAGCGGCTTAGTGTGACCGGAATGGCTAATTGCATAATCGCGCGAAGGCTTTTTGTCCACGGCTCCGTTTGCCCGTGAAATTCAGGGAGTGGGAGGGATTTGATGCCTCCTTTTTTTCGATACACGATATACATATAGACGAGTCCAGAAAATTCCCCAATGATCATCCCGGCAGAAACTCCCGCTGCGGCGTAAGCCAATCCTTTTTGCAGGGAAAGTAAGGCAATGAACCATACGGCCACGATGCGAACTGCAGTTTCGATGATCGATGCGACGGAAGGAACGGACATCATTTGCAGTCCTTGAAAATAGCCGCGAAGGACGGACGATATCGCGATCACGCTGAGCACGGGAATCAGGGTGACGAAGGGGATATACGCTCTTGGGTCAGGAAAAATTTTGGTAGCGAGTGCGCGCCCGAATAGTGCTAAGGCAACGGTGCCAACTAGGGCAAGCAGGATAGTGATACCTGTGGCGATTGTCATCACTTGGGTCATTCGCTTGCGATCACCGAGAATTTGTGTTTCTGCAACAATTTTGGCCACCGCCACGCCCATACCGGCTGTCACAATCGTCAGTGCCAGTGTCAGTAGCGGGAATACCATTTGAAACAGGCCAATGCCCTCAGCACCGATCAGTCGTGTGAGAAAAATCCGGTAGACGAATCCGAGCACACGCGTCACCAGACTTGCCGCGATCAGGATAGTAGCACCTTTGGCAAAGGATTGACGGATCATGGAGTCGTGCACCTCATTCACTAGTTGGCATCAATTGAGCCTATGAGAGAGCATGTCAAGTTAGTCCAAATTAACTTGAACCGGATATCAAACGATGCGAAAATAGGAATGGTAAAGGGGGACAGGTCATCGTGGCGGATCAAGAACGCGAATCATTAGATCAAGGGAACCACCATGGTGTGGTCAAAATATTTGGCAAAAAGCAGAGCGAAGCGCCAAAACGCGTGATTTTTGCGGCAAAACTCGATACGCAATTGATCTCTCCATCACTGGCAGCGGAAGAACCAATGCCCATGGAACCACCAGCTACTGCGATGGAGCCAGCAGGGCCTGCCAATGAGACTTTCATTGAAGAAGAGGTGTTGCCAGAGTTAGAGGAGTTAGAGGAGCGAAGCAACCCGGATGCTCCCCCTTTGATGGCAAATTTCGTGGAGTTGCCTTCTAATAAAGTGGAGTTGCCCGAGGAACTTCAAGCTGTTTTAAATGAGGTAGAGCCAGCGGAAACGATCAAGTTGGAGCATCCTCTTGAAGCAAAGGTTCGTGAACTCGCTGAGCTTGCCAATTCCATTCCGCCTATTCCTGATGAGGATTGGGAGAAAAGCGATACGGGCGAAGAGTGGTTGTTGCTAGAAGGTGATCCAAATCGCGACATTGCGATATTGCTCGAAGGAAAAGTAAGAGAATTTCACTTTTTAGGTTATGAGCATGTCACTTCGAAACAAATTTGGTCATATTTTCAACAATTGCGAAAACGCCGTCCGCAGAATCTTCACGAACTGGTGAATGCCATTCTTTCGCTGCAACCACAAGCGGTGATGAACTACGATTTGCAGGCAGCATATCGCAATGTAAATGAATCTTTGGAAGATATCCTAAATGATTTAAAATAAAACCGATTGCATCCATACCAAAAAGGTTGTATCGTATTACTGTTGTGAAGACTGTCTAGGAGGAACACCATGATTAAATGGGGACGCCTCACGACTTTTTTTGTGTTAGTCGTGTTGATTTTCGGTATTATATTTTCTACGAGTAAGATGCTTTATTCGAGAATTCCGTTGGGGCTTGATTTGCAGGGGGGCATTGACGTCCTGTATCAAATTGGGGGCCCTGGACAAAAGGTAACCTCGAACGACATCACGGCCACAGTGGCGGCGCTTAGCAACCGGATCAACGTGCTCGGTGTTTCTGAGCCTCAGATTCAGGTGGAGAACGGCAACCGCGTCCGCGTCGACTTGGCAGGGAAGTTCAACCAGTTGCAAGCGCGGCAATTCTTGTCTCAGGAGGCCAATCTCGAGTTCAAATCTCCCTCCGGGCATGTGCTGATGACGGGTAAAGACATCATGGACAACGCTCACTACGAGGCGGATCCTACCACAGGTGCGCCTGACGTGGCGATCACGTTCAAGAATCCTTCACTATTTCAGGCCATCACGCAAAAGTACTTAAAGCAAAAAGTATCGATTTGGCTCAACAACAAGATGATTGACGATCCTACCATTGACTCAGTGATTTCTGGAGGCAATGCGGTTATCCAAGGTAGCCCTTCCGTGCAGGCAGCGGTGAGTTTGGCCAAACTTTTGAACGCGGGTGCGTTGCCGCTTCCGCTTCATGAACTCTCCTCGATGACTGTCGGGCCGTCTTTGGGACATGCAGCGCTTCATGCGACTCTCATCGCGGCGCTTGTTGCGGTCATCTTGATTTTTGCCTTTATGATTTTTATGTATCGTGTTCCGGGAATAGTCGCGGTCTTTGCACTTTGTGGCTATATTTATCTCGTTGTTGCGGTATTTGCAGGTCTTCAGGTGACACTGACTTTGACTGGTCTTGCCGCGTTGGTTCTGGGTATTGGTATGGCAGTCGATGCCAATATCATTACCTATGAGCGGATTAAGGACGAGCTGCGCAATGGCAAGTCGCTACAATCATCTGTCGTTGCAGGCCAGCGCAAAGCGCTCCGAACCATTCTTGATGCCAATGTGACAACACTAATTGCCGGTATTGTCATGTATTGGTATGGGACGGGCGATGTCCGCGGATTTGGCGTGGCGCTGATCACCAGTATTCTCGTCAGCCTGCTTACGGCGGTGTTCCTGAGCCGCACGTTGCTTCAGTTGTTGACCCGTTCGAACCTGGTGAAAAATACGTGGCTATATGGCGCGAAGAGAAAGGTGGCCGCGACCAAATGAGATTTCCCATCGTAAAGAAGAGAAAATGGTTTTTTCTTTTATCCGGATCCATCACAGTAGCCGGAATCATCGTCATGCTGGTGTTTGGACTAAATTTGGGGACTGACTTTAACGCGGGCGCTCAGATCCAGATCCAACTCAATCAAACGTTCCAAACTGCTAAGGTTCAAAA
>JAJZAS010000159.1 GCA_021799325.1 Bacillota bacterium
TATTATAAATGACGGATGGAGAGTTGTCCAGGGGATTTTGTCACCTCTGAGTAGTTACCTTTTTTTATCATTGTGTCCAGATTTACGAGTTTACTGACTCAACAAAAATGATACTGCCCCAATCAATGAAGTTCGAATGCCGAGAGGCTATAATATGGTGGGGAGGATTTTCTTAAATTGATTCACATATGTTATAAACATATGTTACAATGAGTTTGGAAAGAAGGAATGACGGTGAAGAGTTTTTCTTCTCGGGAAATTATCAAGATGTTAACTGATGACGGTTGGTATTTAATTGATGTCTCAGGAGATCACCATCAGTATAAACATCCAACAAAAAGCGGAAAAGTCACCGTCATACATCCTACCAAAGATTTCAAACGAAGAACGCTATTGAGTATTTTAAAGCAAGCTGGAATCAATCCGCCTCGATGAAAGGAAGATGTAAGGTATGGATAAGCGTCAATATTTCGCGGTTTTCGAGCCAGGGGACGAAGATGAGGGCGGGTATACTGTGACCTTTCCAAATCTACCCGGAGCGATTACGGAAGGAGATAATTTTGACGAAGCGTCAAAAAATGCGGAAGAGTGTTTAGAACTTCATCTTTATGGTATGGAGCGCGATGGGGACGATATTCCTGCGCCATCATCCCCCCAGGACATTCAGGTTCCCTCTGGGGCGTTCCTTGTCCCAATAGTGGCATGGATGGATTTGATCAGAAATGAAATGGCGAATAAGGCTGTCAATAAGATGGTTACATTGCCGCGATGGTTAAAAGAAACTGCCGACCAGCATCAAATCAACTATTCCCAATTACTTCAACAGGCTCTAAAAGATCGACTCGGGATTCCCGACAAGCTCATTAAGTGATAAAACGAGAACAAGCAAACTCCCCTGCTGGACTTTTATATACGGCAGGGGTTTATCGTATTTTTGATGTTTTCAGAGCGGTTTTGGCGCTTGTCGTCACGCTGACCGAACGTGCGGATGGTGGATGTCACAAAAAGATATGCGATGGTTACGGGATAGACCCCCATGGCGCGGGTGCGCCACCATCAGCAGGATGAAAATGGGGCTTTCTCGAATACAGAAGTATGGTTGGCGAGGTAGGTCGAGAACTCTTGGTGCTTTGAGCCCGTGAAATAGACTGACTTCATCGACCAGGTGTACCACTGCATGTCGCTCCCTTTTGGAAAGCACGCGGGTTAGAATGATCGGGGTGGTCGTTGCACCAGCCTCAATCATACCAGCCGTGAGGATGATTGCGTATGAATGTCGTGCATGAACGCTGTTGTGGACTCGATCTACACAAAAAGACCGTTGTGGACTGTGCGATAACGCCAGAAGGCAAGGAAATCCGCACCTGGAGTAGGATCATTTTTGTTGAGCCAGTAAACTCGTAAATCTGGACACCATGGATAACTTGAAAAAAGTTCTCGCTTTTTTCGCAGAGAGCTAAAAGAAGTAGAGGCACGAGAATGATTTCGTTTTATATGGGCTCAGAGGGAAAATGAGCACACCAAGCACAGCGTGAAAGAAATGTGCTAGGTGTTGCAGATCAGCTTATGTTGAAGAAGAAATACCATGCGAAGGGAATCACCAAGGCGGATCCAGATGATCTTCCTATTCCAATGCTTGGTAGCGCCGTTCTGCTTCCGCATAAACCCCTTCATGGCTTCCGATCATGAAAATAATAATTCTTTGTAGGTCATCGCGTACAATGTAAGCCGCCCGATAAGCGCCTCCAGAAGCAGAAAACTCTAAACTTCTTGCACCGATTAGCTTTCCTGTTTATGGATGTCCGAGATTGGGGTCAATGGCAAGTTTGGCAATGGATTGTGCCGCTTTTTTCATTTCTACCCTATCCAAACGAGTAAAGTCTTTGTCTGCTCTTTAGGTGAATTTGATGGTATATGTCATTCGTCCAGAGAAATCCCTTCACGGCGCAAGATTTCATCAAATGAAATCGTTTCTCCTGCATCGTCTTCTCGAATGGCATCATCTGCCAAAGCGTCGAATGGATCTTCACCTTTCATAATCCGCATTCCATTTTCGTCCTGCTGAATGAAAAAAACATCCCCTGGCTCTGCACGAAGCGCTTCTCGGATGGTTCTTGGGATCAGGATTCGCCCTCTATCGTCCAATCGAACAGGAATTGCCTTTGCCATGCTCATCACTCCTGTATGGGATTTTCCCACTATATTATACACCGATATATATGATTCCTGTAAGGCACTCAGTATACAATCCTCGTCTACGGGTAATAGCCCGCGCCCTGCTCAAAGGTACGGAATGTAGGATTATATGGTACTGTCTTTATCAATGTTGAGCTTCAGTATGGATCAGACAGTGACTTGAAACGTGATGGGGAAGTGAACCTGGCGTTTTTTGAAGGGTGTTTTCGTTAGCCGTGCAATGGCAAATGCTGACTAGATTGATATTACAGGTCAAGCATTCACTGATCGTTACTATGTGGACCCCAGCAAGGGCTTAGTATCTCTAGGTACTGTTAGGGCAGCGAATATCATCCTGAGAACCGTCCGTAATTCGTATAGTGGTATTGAAGAAATACGAGTTGATTTCACCGATATTAGGGGCAATGCAATGTATGATGTCAAATTTGTTTCAGTTGATCGTGTGAACCCGGAGGAAAGAACAGAACAATTAATCGGTTGTAAGGTTAAATATGTGAGGGTTAGTTTAGCCCGTAAGTTCAAGCCTAATGGTTGGCCAATGGAGGCCTGTATTTTGCAGATTTCAAATATGTATGGTTTTTGATCTCTAAATAGGTCCGAAAATTCGGATAATTAGATATGTGAATCCCTATCTGCTGAGGAATTGGGCTATTGATCGGTTCAATCATATACGATTCAGCGCTGATGGCTGCATGTGGAGGAAGTGTTTTCCTAGCCATCAATCTGGATCGTACCCATTCTTGTTCTCAGTTCAGTGGTATGTTAAATTTAAGTTAATTAAATATATTTTGTAATTCGATGACGAATTGGTTCTCATATAGTGCAAATGTCAGCTTGTCTTCTTTGGTGTAAGTGACGGGGAATTGATACTGTCCATCTTTAAGTTGATAAACCTCGATCATTTCATTGGCGGGGTCAACAATCCAGTATTCAGGAACAAGGTATTTTTGATACAGATTCATTTTTGTGATTTTGTCGTGTTTACTTGTCGATGGCGATAAAATTTCGATGATTAAATGAGGAACACCTACCACAAACCCATCGACGTATTTTCGCGGACAAATTAAAAAAACATCCGGTTCGACATAATTGGATGATGTTTGAATCTCGGCATCTTCATCAAAAAACAACCCGGTCGGTGCATGATAGATGCGACAATTCGTATTCGTCTTTTTTAAGTACGACCATAATTCGCCAACCAGGTTCACGGAGGCTTCTTGGTGAATGTGTGAGGGAGGGGTCATAAAATAAACGCTTCCATCCACCAATTCAAAGCGATCTTCCAAAAATTCTTTCAGACATTGACCAAACGTGTATCCATGGCGGACATTTTGTTTGTTCTCCATCAACAAATTCCCTTCCGTTGAAAAATACAATGGCACGATCAAGGTTTGCAGGCAGGAGTCGCTAATTTTCATCTTTGGCAAATGCGTTGGGGAATATTTTTCTCAGAATGTTCGCGGCACCATCCAGCGCACTGGCCTTTGATGTGTAGCTTTCTTCCGTCACGATCACGTCAATGCCGTCGGCCTTCGCCTTATATTGGATCATCGAAATTAGCAGCGAGTGGGGCAAGAACACAAAGTTTTGGTTGTTGACTCGCCCAATATTACTTTCCTGTTTCCAAGCGACATTATGACCAATCACAAACTTACTGATCTCATGCTCCACCGCAAAGTCCACCCCGTAGCGACTCATCTTATGAAACGCATCCTTGATCCGATCATGGCGTTTTCTTGCCAATTTTCGTAACCGCTTTGATGTATGCTGGCCTTCTTTTGGCTCGTGACCTTTTCGTAGAATCGAGTAGTATTTCGCATGGAGCTTGTTATAAAGCTGATTCAGTGCCTTGATCTTCATGACGACTTCTACCGTAAAGTAGTGTCGCTTGCACTTCTGGCGAGATACAAGCCCCCACCTCTTAGGTGGTGGGTAGTTGACACTCTTTGAGTATGTCATGCATTATGTGCAAATACAACACTTTTAACGCATCTTGAAGTATTTGAGAGAAGTTTACCTTTTCATCCTCGGCCACTTTATTGAGCCACTTGGGAATGGTCAAGGTTTTCTTCACTGATTGTTGCTCCATTTCTCTCCGGAATCCGGGCATAAACGCTTCAATCAATACAATGACTTGGTTTCGTTCAGTTTTTAAATTCGAGACCGAGGAGGGCGCGGAACTCGTCTTTGCCATTTGCGAAGAGTTTCAAACCGAAGTGGTCATTGT
>JAJZAS010000160.1 GCA_021799325.1 Bacillota bacterium
AAAAATAAATGAAACCGTTTCCTTCAATGATCGGAGTGATAGTAGTGTACGAGGATAGAATTCGAAATGTAAGCCTGCGGTCTCGTATCCTATCAGCGCAGGAAGCGCAGGCCTACATTCAGGACGGCATGACGGTGGCAGTCAGCGGATTTACACGTTCTGGCGATGCCAAGGCTGTGCCCATCGCGCTTGCCAAACGGCTGGAGAACACATGGGAACCACTGAAAATTAATTTGTACTCTGGCGCTTCTCTTGCCGAAACCGACCGAGTGCTCAGTCTGCAAAATGTGGTGGAACGCCGGCTTCCATTTCAAAGTGATGAAGCACTAAGAAAGCGCATCAATAATGGCGAGGTGCAATACATTGATCAGCACTTGAGTCACACTCCAGAATGGGTGCGCAGTGGCTTTCTGGGAGACATGGACATCGCCATTATTGAAGCGGTGGCCATCACGGAAGAGGGCGGAATTGTGCCCACCACGTCCGTTGGCAATTCTCCTATTTTCGTTGAAAAAGCCAAACAAGTGATCATTGAATTGAATCTTTCGATTCCGCTCGCGTTTGAAGGATTGCATGACATTTACTTGGCAGGGGATCGTCCGCGCCGTCAACCTATCCCCATCGTAGATCCGAGAGATCGCATCGGTACGACCTTTATTCCTTGTGATCCGGATAAAATTGTCGGGATTGTCATCACTCATGATCTTGATTCGCCTTCTTCTTTGACGAAGCCTGATGCGGAAACGCAAATGATGGCCAACTACATTCTGGAATTTTTAACAAACGAAGTACGTCATGGTCGTTTGCCCCAAAACCTGGCTCCTATTCAAAGTGGAATTGGGTCTGTCGCTAATGCGGTGTTAAGCGGATTGAGAGCGTCTCCTTTTCAGAATCTGGAGATATATACCGAAGTGATGCAAGATGCGGTTTTTGAATTGTTTGACGCGGGGAAAGTGGATTTTGCCTCGACTTGTTCATTCACCCTGTCAGATGCCATGTTGCATCATGTCCTAGATCACCTGGATGATTATAAACAAAAAGTGGTTATTCGCCCTCAAGAGATTTCCAATCACCCGGAAGTCATTCGCAGATTGGGAGTAATTGCGATCAACGCAGCGCTTGAAGTTGATATCTACGGGAATGTCAACTCCACGCATGTGCGGGGAACGAATATGATGAATGGTATCGGGGGATCGGGAGATTTTGCAAGGAATGCGGGACTATCGATCTTCGTGACTAAATCGATGGCTAAGGGTGGCTCCATCTCCAGCGTGGTACCATTTGTCAGCCATGTGGACCATACGGAACACGATGTGCATGTGCTCGTCACGGAACAGGGGATTGCCGACTTGCGGGGATTGTCACCGCGCGAGCGGGCAAGGGTCATCATTGAAAACCTGGCTCATCCAATGTATAAAGAGGTTCTTTGGGATTACTTCAAGAGGGCTGAAGAAAAAGGTGGCCATACTCCGCATCTACTAAGTGAAGCGTTTGCGATGCATGAGTTGTTTGAGGCGACAGGGGATATGAGGAACCTGGTCTATTCTTGATCATCCGATAAAAAAAGGCGTGCCTTCCATGGCACGCCTTTTTCCATATCGTTCAGTGGGTAAGTATGAGTTAGTGGGCTCTCGCCGCATCCTGGAATGAAGCTTTATGTGAACCATCACAAAATGGCTTACCTTTAGAGTGGCCGCAGCGGCAAAGCGCAAACTGTTCGTTCGTAGTGAATTTATTGCCCTCTGCATCCAAAACTTCCACATTGCCAGACACGAGGTAGGGGCCGTTGTCCATTAATTTGATCGTGACATCTGCCATCGCTATTCCTCCCTTTTATTTTCATTATCATAATATAGTAGCTTACTTTTTGTCAACTCAATGCATGCGAATATTCGCTATAATGAGGTGGATACATACGCAAAATGATGGGGGCGATGGATAAATGCCATCAAGGGAACAACTCGAACGATACGCGGAAGTACTAGTGCGCATCGGCTTAAACGTGCAAGAAGGGCAACCAGTCTCGATCAGAACGCCGATTGAAGCAGCTGATTTTGCTCGTATTCTCGTGGAAAAGTCGTATGAAGTTGGTGCATCGACTGTGCATGTGGATTGGCTTGACCCGTTGACAAGAAAAATTCGCATGGAGAGAGAAGCGGAAGAACACCTCGTAAAGGTGCCTAAATGGGCCGTGCAAAAATCGGAAGAACAGTGTGAGGAGAATTCTGCTTTTTTATTTATAGATGCAGATGATCCTGATTTGCTGAAGGGAATCGACCCGAAACGGATTGCACTCGTATCAAAAGCGATGCACAGCGCCTTAAAAGAAGTGGATAAGAATTTTATGGAGGATCGCGTGACCTGGCTTGTCTGCTCGATTCCCACACTGAACTGGGCGCAGAAAATGTTTCCTCAAGATTCCGAGCAAGATGCGGTTTCGAAGTTATGGGACGCGATCTTTAAGGTGATGCGCATGGATCAGGCGGATCCTGTGGCTGCTTGGAATGACCATCTAAACAAGCTAGAGGCAAGGGCAAATTTCCTCAATGACAAGAAATTCAGACGCCTTCACTACATGGCACCAGGAACTGACCTCTCTGTGGAGTTGCCGGATGGGCACATTTGGAAGGCGGCGAGAAGCGCCAACGGACAGGGAAAAGGATTTGTCGCGAACATGCCGACAGAAGAAGTGTACACTCTGCCTAAACGTGATGGCGTGAACGGCGCGGTGTCGAGCACGATGCCATTATCTTATGGTGGGGTGGTCATCGAAGGCATTGAACTTACTTTTGAAAACGGACGGGTCGTCCATTTTAACGCAAAGTCCGGCTATGACACGCTAAAAGAACTAATTGAGACAGATGAAGGATCCCATTATTTAGGCGAAGTCGCGCTGGTTCCGGTCAATTCACCGATTGCGGAATTGAACACGCTTTTTTATAACACCTTGTTTGATGAAAATGCTTCTTGCCATTTGGCGATTGGGGAGGCCTATCCAACGTGTCTGGAGGGCGGTCAGGGTCTGTCAAAAGAAGAATTGCTTGCTAGGGGAGCAAACGATAGTCTGACTCATGTCGACTTTATGATTGGCTCCAAGGCAATGAACATTGATGGAATTCTTGATGATGGATCAGAGGTTGCGCTTTTCCGATCGGGGCAATGGGTCATCTGATTGATAGCAGTATAGACTTCTATCTTGATCTTTAGGCACGCGTGGAATTCGCATGGCATATGTTGAAGAAAACGCGGTTTGGAGTGGATACGATGTCGATTGCGCATGAGGGAGAAATTCACAAAACGCCATATAGTCATTGGGGAATTTCAGGTTATCCAATGCCGGAAGATACGCCTTATATCACTCAGGACGAGGCTTCCTATTTTGCACCAAGTAGCGCTTTGCTTGATGCCATAGAGAAGTCGATCAATGGGGAATACCACGCGATCAGGCGATACAGTCGTATGCTCGAACTGGCGCCGAGCCCTGCGCTTCAGGCCATCTTAAAAGAAATTCGCCGTGATGAGAAGAAACATTTTCATCGGTTTACGTCCATCTATTCAGCGTGGACTGGAGGGAAACAAGTGGCGCTTCATAAGAGTCATGTTCCTTCCTCATTTGAAGATGGCGTAAAAGAAGCAATAGTAGAGGAGCAAAACGATGTGACGTTTTATCAGGGGATTGCGGATTTGACCCGTATACCCTACATTCAGCGCTCGTATCTGGATGCTTCCCACGATGAACGGCGTCACGCCAATTGGTTCATTTATATCGACAATCTGCTTTTTTCGCGCAGCGAAGGGAATCAAGGTTGAAAGCAGGTCGTTGGTGACATGTAAGAAAATAAGCAGGCCAACTATCGGCCTGCTTATTTTCGCAGTCAGTTCGCATCTGTCACTTCAAATTTGCCAAGCCAATCCCCTTAATAGTTTCTATCTTGCGATCTTAGTTTATATAAAAACCTAAAACGTTTTCAAGGAAAATTTTTTTAGTAAAAATAGTTGAATTATAACAATAAAGAGAATTGGCAAAGTATTTCTTCAAAATATCGCTACGTAGGATGACTATTGTCTCCATTCAAGAGAAAACATCAAAAAAACATTGATTTTACGGTATTATTAACAGTATATTAATGAAAAACGATACACGAGATAGGAGGAGGTGTGATGACACGCAGCCAATGATGGAAAAAATATCTGAATACTATTATTATTTTTGTGATTCACGTATTGCATTCACAAGTTAGATGGTTTAATATCGAAATTAAGCTTCCAGCGTAATGAATTCGTAATAATTTGCTCACTTTGAGCCTTTATTTTTGTCCACTTAGTTTATTTATAATCCTAAGTAAGTGGAAGTATGGCTCAAAGGCAAGCGGGAGTGATAGTGAAAGCGTTCGCATGGAAGACACCATTCATAATAGGGGG
>JAJZAS010000161.1 GCA_021799325.1 Bacillota bacterium
GCCGCCGCATCTTGATGATCGCCATTTCTATAAAGATGAGCATGAAAATGCAAACTATTTGTATCCGCATGACTTTCCAGGACATTTTGTCGATCAGCGGTATTTGCCATACGAATTGGGAGATTCGGTATTTTATGAACCGACAGAACAGGGAGCAGAGGCGAGAATTCATCCCAAACGCCCAGGCCGTCACACGAACTTCAATAAATAAGCAATAGTTAGTCATAATATATTCATTTTTGACTGTGATATAGTAAAAATTAAAAGCGAAGATAGAGTGGAAAGCAGGCGAATCCGTTCATGAGCAGACAAATTTATTTGGATAACGCTGCGACGACCCCGATTCGACAAGAAGTGGCAGAGGCCATGCAACCCTATTTGTATGAACAATTTGGCAATCCGTCAAGCATTCATCATACGGGGCAGGTAGCGAGACAAGCGATCGAACAGGCACGTTTGATGGTAGCCGATTATCTGAATGCCGCTCCTGCAGAAGTGGTGTTTACCGCTGGGGGAACAGAAGCGGATTTTCTGGCACTGACCGGTGTCCTCTTGGGAAGCGGCAAACGCCATCTGATCACAACACAAATTGAGCATCACGCAGTACTACATACAGGTGAGATGTTGGAAGACTTGGGCTATGAGGTAACCTACGTACCTCCCATGCGTAATGGAGTGATGAGTGTTTCCTCCATTTTAGAGGCGATTCGCCCTGACACAGGACTCGTCAGTATGATGTGGGTCAACAATGAGACTGGCGCGATTCAACCTGTCAAGGAATTGGCATTAGAACTATCGGTGCGGCAAATTCCTTTTCACGTCGATGCAGTACAGGCGCTTGGTATATTACCTATTGACGTTGCACAAATACCTGTGTCACTATTATCTTTCAGTGGACATAAGATTTATGGTCCAAAAGGGACGGGCGCATTATATATTCGCAAGGGTACGCCATATCGATCTATGCTTCGCGGTGGTGCGCAGGAGCGCAATCGACGCGCAGGCACGGAGAACGTGGCGGGTATTGTCGGATTTGCGAAAGCGGTGGAACTCCTGAAAAGGGAGCGAGACGACCGAAATCAAACAGTGGGTAAGTTGCGGGCGCTATTTTTGCAAACCCTGCAGCAGAGATTAACTGGGTTTGAACTCAACTCTCCTAAAGACGGTGTGCCAAATGTGCTCAATCTGTATTTCCATGGAGTGAATGCAGAAACCTTACTCATGCGCCTCGATCTAGAGGGCATCGCCGCATCTGGTGGTTCAGCCTGTACCGCGGGTTCGGCTGATCTTTCTCATGTGCTTTTGGCGATGGGATTATCCGAAAAACGTGTAGGTGCTTCCCTTCGCTTCAGCTTTTCATCGCTGAATACTGCGGAGGAAGTGGCATTAGCAGCAGGGAAAGTGGCGGAAATCGTAGAAGATTTGCGCACACGGGTGCAGCTTTTTGAATCAACGACTAAATCGTAGTGTGGTGGGACATGCTGGTTCATGTGGAATGATTTTGAGAGGAGGCGACGCATTTGGACCGTTGTCCGCAATGTAACAGCAGGGATATTGGAAAGATCGGCAATAATCAATTTTACTGTTGGAACTGCTATATGGAATTTGCGCTCGTTGGCGATGAAGTCAAAATCTATCATGTTGATGAAGACGGGAGCCTTGTCTCCGTAGTGACGGAAGCAGGAAGGGAAGATCCGGCTCCGGTAACTTAAAAACAACCTCATGCAAAATAGAATTTGACCTGGGATGATAGACTGTGTTATATTCTCTCTTGTCGTCTTGGTCATGGTGACCATAGGCAATGGGCCTATAGCTCAGTTGGTTAGAGCGCACGACTGATAATCGTGAGGTCAGTGGTTCGAGTCCACTTAGGCCCACCATTAGGGGATATAGCTCAGCTGGTAGAGCACCTGCTTTGCACGCAGGGGGTCAGCGGTTCGAATCCGCTTATCTCCATCTATTGTGACAAGAAGAAACCCGCTTATTTGCGGGTTTTTTGTTTTGGTCCATTCGTTTACTTCGTCTATCCTGAGATGTATATTGTTAGTAAATAGATATAATGGGTGATCATCATTTCCTTAAGAGATATAACTCATTCGTGGGATCAATTGTTTGCGAGATTGCCGGAGGAATTTCTGATCAATTTTATTGATGCATCAGGTGTGGTGACCTATTATCGGCCTTCACCTAGGTTGCCTTTTCCCTTCGGCCTTGGAATGAGCATTCACGAGCCTGTTTTTCAGCGCACAGTGGCAAAAAAAGCATGGAACAATAGGCAATGGTATTTGGCTTACGGGGATAAGGAGGCGTTTGGCTTCCCTTATTTTGCTGTCGCTTTTTCCATCTTTGATGAATCAAGTGTATTTCAGGGTGTGTTAACGTTTGCGTTTCCCATGAATTTTGTGGATGAGATTGAGTCGCTCCATCAAGACAAGTCAATTTTGCAATGGATCTTGAGGTTGGCGGAAAGCACACTTTTTATCGACCACCAGATCCATTTGTGGACACAATTTCGGGATGTTTTTTTGCAACTCTTCTCCTATCGGGGTGGGGTGCTTTTTGCTATTGAGGAAGAAACCACCACGATGCTCGAATGGTTTGGCAACTTGGATCTGAATGTGGATGTGAAGGCGATGCTGGAGCAAGACAGTTTGCGCCTCGTTACAGAGAATCAACAAGACTATGAAATAGAACTAAATTCGCTCGTATGGGACCGCTTTGATCTGGATAAATGGGGAGAGCGAGAGGTGCTGTACCTGGTGCGGGATGTCCATTCCGCTCGACATCCGCTTTTGGGGGCGTTGCTTGACTTTTATAGTGTCACCCGTCAGGTGGTTTGGCAGCGGGAAGAGTGGGAGCGTCTTCATGAAGAATTGGATCAGTCGCAACGCTTTTATGCCGCACTGGCTGAAATCAACGCGCTGGTCTATGAGGCGGGTGAAGAGACATCACTGCTCGCTGAAACTTGTAAAATCATACATAATTACACGAAAGTCAGTGGGTGCTGGGCGTATCAGATCAAAAACGAGCAAGTGCAATTAGTAAGTGTGGTCATGGATCAACCTGAACGAGAAAAAGAGTTCACGACGATATTTTCAAATTTTATTAACAACAACTTGTTTCAGGTCGGATTTTTATCGTTATTGATTAGAGACCGCCAACCCATCATCATCAATGATTATAGACGGCAAAGCCACTTTATGCAAAATGAATGGCTGACATTTATGCGTAGGGTTCCCGCCAATGCGCTATGCGCAATGCCAATTGTCAAAGAGGATCAGGTCGAGACTGTACTTATGATGATTGGTCCGACAGGGTTTTTTACGAAAAGCATCAACGAAGTGATCGATGCGATGGCGAAACATGTATCCATCAAACTTCAAAGTATAGAATTGGAATATAAAACAAAAGTCTATCATGATATGATAGAACACATGGCCTACCATGATCGGCTGACAGGATTGAAAAACCGAGCTTATCTTGAAGAATGGCTGGATCATATGTTGGTTTATGCCAAAGAAAGAGACACGTCCATCGGCCTTTTTATGCTGGATCTGGATCATTTCAAGCCGGTAAACGATCATTTTGGGCATCCGGCAGGCGATGTAGTCTTAGTCGAAGTGGCCCATCGCATTAGGCAAATCATACCGTTTGGCGAAGCGATTCGCCTCGGTGGCGATGAGTTTGTCATTGTGGTAGAGGGGGATATTGAGCCCCTTGCCATGTCCACCTATGCCAATTTGTTGATCTCATGTATACGGGAGCCAGTCAAATTTGAAGAGCATGTGTTAACGGTGGGGGCGAGCGTGGGTATGGCATGGACCAAGGAGGCAGGAGTCAATCCCCGCTCTCTTTTGAAACAAGCTGACGAGGCATTATATAAAGTGAAACAAGGCGGCAGAAATTACGCAAGCTTTTAAGTAATGATAAATCACGAGTAGGAAGGTACTGTCAACATGAGAGGTCGGTCAAGGCAACTTGCGGGACTCGTCATCACGGTGATCGTCATCGTTGTTGGGGTGGTTATCGTTCACAATATGACATCCGTCAAACAAAAGCGTCAGGACGTGTTGTCATCTCAAGCTGGGATCAGCGCTTTTCATACCATGTTGCGTCAATTTGCAGAGAAAACAAAAATCCGCCCGGACATCGTATACTATAGCGGCATGGTAACGCATCGTCTACTAGGCGCAGAAACAGTTCAAATCCTTGCCACCAATCACAAAGTATACAATGTCACGGTGAATCAGAGGGGCATCATCCAATCCGTTCAGCGCACTTCCTGATCTTGGGTCATGCCAAGCATGGAGGCATTCGGCGCCTGATTGGGTTTTAATGCACCGAAGAAATCCTTTGCGGGGACAGGTTGGCTAAAATAATACCCTTGGAACACAT
>JAJZAS010000162.1 GCA_021799325.1 Bacillota bacterium
CGACTTGCCGGTTCGACGACTCATTCTCCGCAACAAGCGGCGGTAAGAGCGGTTCACGAAAAGGCCAGTTGATATGAACCGGCCCGTGTGGGGAAGCTGTCGTCAGCGAAACGGCTCGTGTGGCTGTCCATCTGGCATGACGGAGTAAGACATCCGTATCCTCCGGTACCGGCATCGATATAAATTGTTTGACAAACGTACCATATAGTTGATCCTGATTGATCGTCTGGTTACTCCCCACACCATGAAGCTCGGGAGGACGGTCGGCCGTGATCACCAGAAGCGGTACCTCTGATTGAAAGGCTTCTACAACGGCAGGAAAAAAATTGGCAGTCGCCGTTCCAGAGGTGCACACGAGCACCACAGGTTCATGCCTCGTTCGCGCCATTCCATAGGCAAAAAATCCTGCCGATCGTTCATCAAGCACTGTCCACACCTTAAATTTCTCATGCCTAGCAAACGCGATCGTGAGCGGCGTTGAGCGCGACCCTGGCGCCACGCATACCTGACGGACGCCTGCCTGGTAAAGCTCGTCCACAAACACCTGAACTGCATGCAACCCTGAATTGTAATCCGCCAATTCAATCCTCTCCCTATTTTGGTTCAATGCCAAGCGATGCTTTCATCGGAGTGAATTTCCACTCTGTTTCCTGCCACTCTGCCTCAGCATTTGAATCGCTGACAATTCCTGCGCCAGCAAAAAGTGTGGCCTTATTGGCATGAATCAATCCTGAGCGCAAGGCCACCACAAAAGTTCCATTGCCATCGCGATCCATCCAGCCAATAGGCCCTGCATAATAGCCTCGGTCCATTCCTTCACGTTCCAAGATGGCTTCTTTCGCCAGTTCGTTTGGCAACCCAGAGACGGCTGGGGTGGGATGCAGGCTTTCCACCAAATCAAAGAGCGTTTTCCCTTGGTTCAGTTCTCCTCTAATGGGGGTGTACAGGTGCTGTACGTGAGTCAACTTGCGAAGCATGGGAACATTAGGCGCACTAACTTTTGCCACTCCCTCCACAGACTCCAAGATGCCTTTGCGTACCAGTCGATGTTCATACAAGTCTTTCGTGCTCTCTAAGAGACGCTTGCCAACGACATCATCCTCAGCATCCGTTTGACCCCGTGGCGCCGTTCCTGCCAGGCAATCGATCGCCACCTGATTATTCCATGTCTCCACGAGTCGCTCTGGCGTAGATCCTACAAACACATCATCCGCATACGCAAGATAAAAACTCACATTGGTGGGATTGGCAGATTTCAACTTGGCTAACCCAGTAATCGCGTCCAGGTCGTGATCCGCTTTAAGCGTGAGTTTTCTTGCTAACACCACTTTTTCGTATTTACCCTCTTTAATGTCGTGAACCGTCTCTTCTACAGCTCGCATCCATGCATCTGCATCTGTCGATTCTTCTTTTGCTACTTGCAGAGAATGCGCTGCGACTGATTGTAGGGGAGGCTGATCTAGTGCCATCTTCTGCAAGTCTGCCTGTAGATCGCGAAACATGTCTTCCGCGTTCGAGTCGGCATTAACAAGATGACTGACGATCAGGTTGACCCGACCCCCTTCTTTCACCCACTGCCAACGCGGCCAAACCCAAAGTCCATCTGGCCACTTCTGCCAGACCCCAGACCGCGCGTTACCTGGGGCAAAAGCAAATCCTCCATAAAACAAGGGACTTACGAGTTCGTCTCCAGATTGGATACTCAAATATTCCATGAATGCGGTTCTTGCCTTTGCAATCGCGTCTTCTCCATGGAATTCCCTCATCTTTTCCGCACCCACGCTGAGTAACTCGACGTTTTTTATCGGGTCGTTTACATAAAAAACAGGCGCAATTGCACTCGCCTGGCGTATCACCCCAAGTTCAGGAAAGGCCCCCATGATGGGTAGCGTAGCTACCGCGATTCGTTCCTCACCTGTTCTCTTTGCCTCATCAATGGCAGACTCAAATAGCCCAAGAACACGCCTTGAATACACCAGAAAATTAACCATCAACGAATTGATCACATCTACAGCCATCTCACTAGTTCCCTTCGCAACAATTTCCCTGCCGCATTGCGTGGCAGTTCCTCTGCCATCCGTATCACTTTTGGCACCTTATATTTTGCCAGCCTTGTGGCACAAAACTCCTTTAATTCCTTTTCACTGATCGAGATGTTCCCCTGTACAGAGACCACCGCATATGGCACCTGGCCGTATTCAGCGTCTTCCATTCCAGCAACGCCCGCTTCCAGCACACCCTCATGTTCCTGCAACACCGCCTCTATTTCAGCGGGATAGACGTTCTCTCCCCCCGAGATGATGAGGTCTTGTCGGCGATCGAGAACATATAAATACCCTTCTTCATCGAGATAACCGATATCGCCTGTGTGTAGCCATCCATCCTGAAAAGTTGCCACATTCGCATCCGGCCTTTGATAGTATCCCTTCACGACAGTAGGCCCACGAAGCAGGATCTCCCCTGCGTGATAAATAGGCTGCTCCTTGCCGTCTTGCATGATTTTTATTTCGTTCATCAATAAAGGCTGACCGGCAGAACCGATTTTACGCAGGCTGTCGCCAAGTGTCAGCGTGGCCGCCTGTGAATTCGACTCTGTCAAACCGTAGCTGAAAAGCGCGGGAACTTTCCGTTTTACACATTCATCCAGTAAGACGCGAGGCGCTGGACCGCCACCTAACAGCACCGCACGGACCCCTTCGGGAAACCACTCGTCATCTATCGCGAGCATGCGTTGCAACATCACCGCCACCACGGATAACAGCGTCACCTTTTTGGTTCGAAGTGATGCCATCACTCGCTCCGCATCAAATTGCGCATGGATTTCTACCGTAGTGCCGTAGATCAGGCTACGCATCAATACGGCGAGGCCCCCCACGTGAAAAAGCGGCATGGGGATCAGCCACCTGTCCTCGGTCGACAAGCCAAGGCGAAATGCTGACCCTGTGGCCCCCCAGAAGTGATTGCCGTAGGTGATCATAGCCCCTTTGGGGAACCCTGTCGTACCAGAGGTGTACACAATCGCATGTACCTTCTCGAGATCGACGGTTTTACGGTAAAGAGGCGCTTGTTCCCCCTCCTTGTCATCACCTGCAAGAACCAGCAACAACAGCCTATTGCCTTCGTCCCGCGCCACCTGGATGATTTGGGTAGCGAATTCCTCATGTTCTTTGTCTGCAACGATTAACTTAACACCGGCGTCACGCAACTGCCATACCACTTCTTTAACGGCTAGCCGCGTGTTGACAGGAACCAAGATGGCACTCGCCTGCATCAATGCATGCAATGCCACCGTAAAAACAAGGCCATGCCTGGCGATCACGGCCACGCGATCCCCTTCATTGATTCCCATATCACGATGAAGGTGACCTGCAAATGCTGTTGCTTTTGCAAAAAGCGTCTGATACGACCAAGCAATCCCTTCATATTCCACCGCAATAGTGGATGAATTTCGCTTCACATAAAGCCAATCTGGGATTCGTTCCATCATTATGGCAAACGGGGAAACTTCGAGAAGTCAGGCGAACGCTTCTCCAAAAATGAATTTTTGCCTTCTCTCGCTTCGTCTGTCATATAAAACATCATGGTCGCATCGCCAGCCATTTGTTGCAGGCCTGCAAGTCCGTCCGTATCGACATTAAATGAAGCCTTCAGGAAACGGATCGCCATTGGGCTCTTGGCGAGAATTTCTCGCGCCCACTGAACCGCTTCGTCTTCGAGTTGCTCCACCGGAACCACTTTGTTCACAAGCCCCATCTCCAGTGCCTCTTTTGCGCCGTATTGGCGACATAAAAACCAAATTTCTTTTGCTTTCTTAATCCCGACCGTTCGCGCGAGTAGACCTGTGCCGTAGCCCGCATCGAAACTGCCCACAATCGGCCCCGTTTGCCCAAATACAGCGTTGTCCGCAGCAATTGTCAAATCGCATACTAGATGAAGCACATGGCCACCGCCAATCGCGTAACCCGCAACTGCCGCGATCACCGCTTTAGGAAGTAGTCTGATTTGACGTTGCAAATCAAGCACATTTAAGCGGGGGATATGGTCATCGCCGACATAGCCGCCATGTCCACGCACTTTCTGATCCCCGCCAGAACAAAACGCTTTTTCCCCTTGCCCGGTCAAAATCAAAGCGCCAACTTCCGCATCATCACGCACCCTTGCAAATGCGTCCATCATTTCTTCCACGGTTTTAGGGCGAAATGCATTTCGGACCTCCGGGCGATTGATGGTGATTTTCGCAATTCCTTCTGCCTTTTCAAACAAAATATCCTCATAGGTATGCGCCGATTTCCAAGCTATCGTCATCGCAAAATCCCCTTTAACCAATTAATAGACCGAT
>JAJZAS010000163.1 GCA_021799325.1 Bacillota bacterium
ACCAGCGGATATGAGCGAGTGGCGTGACCTTGTGGGACGGATGAAAAACCTCACCAAAAAGGTGAAAATCGCACTGGTGGGAAAATACGTCGAGCTACATGATGCGTACCTTAGCGTGGCGGAAGCGCTTTTTCACGGTGGTGTGGCAAACGATGCCGAAGTGGAAATTGATTGGCTGTCCTCGGAAGAATTGACAGAGGAGAACGTCGACGAATGGCTGCAGGGTGCAGACGGTATTCTCGTCCCCGGAGGATTTGGTGACCGAGGGATTGAAGGGAAAATCCTAGCCGTGAAGTATGCGCGGGAGAACAACATCCCGTTTTTTGGAATCTGTCTTGGTATGCAAATGGCAGTGATCGAGTTTGCACGTCATGTGATTCACCTTAAAGGGGCACACACTTCTGAAATTGACCCGCAAACACCCTATCCGGTCATTGATCTCATGCCTGAGCAAAAAACGATTGAAGCCAAAGGCGGCACGATGAGGTTGGGGCTTTATCCTTGCTATATCCAACCTGGTAGCAAATCTGCACAAGCCTATCAGGAGTCAGAAATCCGTGAACGCCATCGCCACCGTTACGAATTTAACAACACGTTTCGCGCTTCAATGGAAGAAGCGGGACTTGTGATCAGTGGCACTTCGCCGGACGGTCGATTGGTGGAGATTGTCGAATTAAAAAACCATCCTTGGTTTGTCGGCGTTCAGTTTCATCCCGAATTTACGTCGCGACCGAACCGACCACAACCGTTATTTCGGGACTTTATTGCTTCGTCAATCCACTATAAAGAAAACCATCGATAAGGTAACGAACGTAACATACTGGGGCTTCTGAATATGGTCGAGAAAAGAGGCGAGACCATGGGAAAGAAGATCATGGTCGTTGATGATCAGGTAGGTATCCGTTTCCTGCTCAAGGAAATCCTTGAGCGGGAAGGGTACGAGGTATTGTTGTGCGCAAATGGCAAGGAAGCGCTTTCAGTTCTTCATCAACATGAACTTTCGCTGGTTTTTCTTGATATGAAGATCCCTGGGATGGATGGACTTGAAATATTGATTCAGATCCGTAAATACAAGCCAGACCTCAAGGTGGTGGTGATGACAGCCTATGGGGAACTGGTGACCATTCGTGAAGCGGTGGAACTGAATGTGGTAGGTTATTTTACGAAGCCTTTTGATATTGATGACATACGACTTTTCGTGAACCGGGAAATCGGGGAAGGGGCAAATGATGGCAGAGAACTTGAAAGCGAATGAAGTGATGATCCGTCTGCGAATGGCCGATGCGGATGCCCATTATGCGGGTAAACTAGTGGATGGGGCGCGCATGCTGCAACTTTTTGGCGATGTCGCAACCGAACTATTGATTCGTCATGACGGCGATGAAGGACTTTTTGCGGCTTATGATGAGGTAGTCTTCAAGGCACCGGTGTACGCAGGGGATTACATTGAGGCAGTAGGGCGGATAGTCCATGTGGGCAATACTTCGCGAAAAATGGAATTTGCTGCTTACAAAGTGATTGCAGGTGGAACGGATCCTGCTAATCCCTCTGCCGCTGAAGTGTTAGACCCGCCGCTGATGGTGGTGCGGGCATCGGGTACGTGTGTGGTGCCAAAAGACAAACAGCGCAATAAGGAGTGAACCATCTTGGACAAACTGGTGATAACGGCAGCAGTGAACGGCGCAGAGGTAACTCGTGAGAATACTCCCATAGTCCCCTATACGCCTGAGGAAGTGGCGAATGCAGCGATCGAGGCAGCAGAAGCTGGCGCTTCGATCATTCACGTCCACGCGAGGTATCCGGATGGGACAGCTACTCAAGATAAAGAAGTGTACCGTGAGATCATCGAGCGCATCCAGGCCAAAAGCCGGGTGATTGTACAGGTTTCGACAGGTGGTGCCGTTGGAATGACGGCAAGCGAGCGCGCGGACGTGATCTCGCTTAAGCCAGAAATGGCCACGCTGAGTGCTGGAACCGTTAATTTTGGCGATGGTGTATTTTACAATGCGCCCGCTGATATTGAGGAGTTTGCCAGACAGATGATGGAGCATGGCGTCCGTCCTGAAATCGAAGTCTTTGATACAGGCATGATCGCCACCGCTATGCGTTTGATGAAAAAAGGGCTGTTGCAAGGTCCCTTGCACTTTGACCTGGTCATGGGAGTGCCGGGAGGAGTCCCTGCGGAGATGGCAAATTTGCTACACATGGTATCGATGTTGCCAAATGGCAGCACGTGGACGGTGGCAGGAATTGGGCGAGCGCAACTCACAATGGCGACAGCAGGTATCCTTTTGGGCGGGCATGCCCGAGTGGGACTAGAAGACAATATTTACTACGCCAAAGGTCGGCTTGCCACATCCAATGCGGAACTTGTCAGCCGGGTCGTCAGACTTGCGGCGGAACTGGGTCGAGAAGTGGCAACTCCGGATGAGGCGAGAAAAATCGTAGGCATCACAAAATAGCCATAATTGTAGCCTCAGGAGGTTGCGCAAAGGGGCCTACACAGCTATAAAGGAATAAGAGCGTTCGGGAATCTCGCGTATTGCAGGAGGAATCGGACATTTGCGCTTTATCCTGAAGACAGCAAGGGAACAGGAGATGGAAAAGGCAGCTCGATTTGGCTTTGTGGACGGGGTTGTCATTCCCCGCAATGAGACGGATCGAACGGGTCGTCATTATGACAGCCTAGTGCGCTCATCACTGAATTATCCGTTTTCTATCATCGGGTTGGAACTCAGGGAGCTTTCCTCAGAACGGTTGGTCAAAGAAGTGGAGGCCTATCAGAAGCTGGACCCGGAAAGAATCACCGCACTATTCCCCATGACGTTAGCCAGCCTTGCTGCGATGAACCACCTGAAGTCGTCAGGCGTGCAATTAGGCATCTCGCATGCTGTCACGATTGTTCAATTGCTCGCTGCGGTTAGGGCCGGCGCCAATGTGCTACCTATCAGCATGAGGCCATTTCGCAACTATGGCTTGGATATCGTGGGGACCGTGTCTGCACTGCAAACCCACTTGCGGAAACTTGAGTCGGACTGCAGCATTTGGTTGGAGGATGCGATCTCTGCAAAAGAGGCCAATGAAATGGCTGCGTTTGGGGCAGATGGGCTGGTTTTTACCTGGGATATGCTTCAGGAACTCTTGTACCATCCTGCAACCGATCAAGAAATCGAGCGAATGCTCACTTCGTGGGCCCGTGAAGATCGGTCAGAAAGAAGTTAAGGAAGGGGGGAAAAAGCCATGTTTGGTGTTATCTCATCAGGAATTGTGGTGCTTTTCATGCTGATCCTTGGCATTCAATTGGTTCGCGATTACAACCAGTCTCATCGAACGTACACTTTCTGGTGGGCCGTTTCTTTTTGGCTAGGGTTTTTGGCGGCCATCACGGACTTTATTTCATACTTTATGCATGGGTGGAACATCTGGCAGTACCGTTTGTACTTGTTTGCCGCTGCTACGCTTGTGGCCTATATGGGAGCTGGGACTGTATACTTATTTTCGAAGCGGGTGGGTCGCGTCTACGTGATTGTCATGACACTGATTGCGCTCGCCATGCTTGTCACGCTCGCCGTCACTCCAGTCGCACACATCGCCACCATGCCTGCGGGTGAAAAAGCACAAGGGTTCGTGCCCGCGCAAATTGGACTTTATTTTGCGCTCCTTAGCGGTATTGGTGCACTGGCTGTGTTCATCGGTGCTATTTATTCGTACTTGCGCTCTAAGTTGGTTTTCAATCTGTGGATTGCGCTCGGTGCACTACTATTTTCCATCGGCGGAACGGTTGGCGATGCCACGCATATTTACGAGATGTTCTATTTGTTCCAAGCGCTAGGCGCTATTGTTTTATACTATGGAATTTACGCCAGTTATAAGAAATTATAAGTTGGCAGACGGAAGAGGGAGGCAATCGCGTCGTGGAAAGTTATATTCAGGGGCTGTTCGCTGATCGCATCGGCGGTAAGTCGTTTGGAAAAGATACCGTGCTTTATAAGTTTGAAAAAATCAAGCGGGCAAAAGCCGCCGCGAAATTGGCGCATCCGGATGTTCCACTAATTGACATGGGAGTCGGAGAACCGGACGATCGAGCGGATGATGGCATCGTCGATGTGTTAGCTAGTGAGGCGAGAAAGCGCGAAAATCGCTTTTATGCCGACAACGGAATCCCTGAATTCAAACGGGCAGCGGCAGCCTACCTAGAGCAAGTATTCAGCGTCTCGGGTATTGACCCTGATCGGGAAATTAACCACGCGATTGGCTCCAAACCGGCGCTCGCCATGCTTCCAAGCGTGTTTATCAATCCAGGGGATGTCAGCATCATGCCGGTACCGAATTATCCCGT
>JAJZAS010000164.1 GCA_021799325.1 Bacillota bacterium
TGATCTTTGACTTGCGGACACTGCTTAAAGACGATATAAGCGATTTGTTGCTGGCGGTGCGACGAGCACTTAGTGAGGACGTTGTATGATCCGAATCGATTTTGAAGGTATCGACGCCTTTTCGGAACTTGGCAGAATGGTAGATTCCTTTGATGTAGACTTGAGCGATGAGGAAACGGTCATTCACGCACAAGTGGGCAGAACGGAACAAGGCGTGACAGGCGTGATCTGTCTTGTGGAAGGGTCAAAGTACGACTGTGAAGTCAAAACCTTGCGAGATTCATCGCAAGATGACGAAGGGGATAATGCGGACAAAACCCTTGGCAGGCGCGCGCTCTTATTGGCACTGCATCGAATGCTTGCGCGAAGGACGGGGCGCACACTGCCATATGGGATATTGTTTGGCGTTCGCCCAGGCAAACTGGCTCATCAGCGATTTAAGCAGAACAAGTCGGCGCTTGCACCTGAAATTACCGGTGAACTTGTGGCAAAGTATGCGATTCGCCAGGATCGCGCCGATCTCTTGGTGGAAGTGGCACAACATGAACGTTTTGTAGTGCCTGATCTATATGATTTAAGTTCCGAAGTCAGCCTATACGTAGGCATCCCTTTTTGCCCTACACACTGCTCGTATTGTACATTCCCCGCCTACTCGATGAGGGACAAGGCGAGGTATGCGGTGGACTTTATGGAGGCACTGCTTCGTGAGGTTCGCGCAGTCGGCGAATCGCTGCAAACGGCTCACATCGGTGTGACTACGGTGTATGTCGGAGGGGGGACACCGACAAGCCTCTCGGCTAGTGAACTCGAGCGCTTGTTGGCAGCGCTTCGCGACGATCTGCCAGGCCATGGGGCGTGGCGGGAATTTTCCGTCGAGGCGGGGCGCGCGGATACAATTACGTCTGATCGCGTCAAGGTCATGAAAGAGGCGGGCGTGAACCGCGTCAGTGTCAACCCGCAAACGTTTCGCGATGCCACATTAAAAAAAGTGGGCCGCGGTCATTCCGCCTCTATTATCGATAAGCGATTTGCGCTTTTTCGCGAGGCAGGTTTTCAGAATATCAACATGGATTTGATCATGGGGTTGCCGGGAGAATCGCTTGACGATGCACGCTATTCCCTTGCCCGTACACTTGCGCTATCACCTGATAGTGTGACAGTGCACACGCTTTCCTATAAACGGGGAGCAGAGGTGAAAAAAAGTCTTGAAGTGAGCGAAGAACCGGAAGCATCCACTGTCGAAGCGATGCTGGACCTGGCGGAAAAGGAACTTCGAGACGATGGGTATCACCCGTATTATTTATACCGGCAAAAGGACATCCTGGCGGGGAGAGAAAACATCGGTTATGCCCGTCCTGGAAAAGAGGGACTCTACAACATTGCGATCATCGAGGAAGCACAGACGATCGTGGCGCTAGGCGGTGGTGGGGCCAGCAAGTGGGTCAACCCGGAGACAGGGCAAATTGCTCGCAGCGCCAATGCCCGTGAGCCCTCCGCTTATGTGGCGCATCTCGACCACATTATCGCGGATAAAAGAGAACGCATCGAAGCGCTTGCAAATAAAATACGCCTGAAGTAAACTAAAGATTAAAATTCGATATGCAGTCGATGATCAGAAGAGTACCTGAAGCATTATTTTTTACAGAGAGAAGAAGCCTTGGGCTGTGAGCTTCTTCAAGGACATTCAGGGAAAGACGCCTGGGAGACGCCCTATGAAGTACACGTGATGGAAAAGTAGAGGCCGGGATAATCCCGTTATCTTCAAGCGAGCGAACCGGATGCCGCAAGGTGGTCCGGATTACACTAGGGTGGTACCGCGGATGGAGAGAGCACCGTTCGTCCCTAAGAGGACGAAACCGGTGTTTTTTTGCGTACTTTTCTACGACTAAACAGGAGGGATGGATTGTGGCGGATTTTTCAAGGCCACCTGGTACGATGGATGTGCTTCCGGAGAAGTCTGGAGTGTGGCAATGGGTGGAGGCCAAGGCAAGGGAAGTGTTTGACCTCTATCATTATAGGGAAATGCGTACCCCGATCTTTGAACACACCGAGATATTTGAGCGCGGTGTGGGGGATACCACTGACATTGTACAAAAGGAAATGTACACGTTCACCGATCGTGGTGGCAGGTCGTTGACGCTACGCCCGGAAGGCACGGCTGGAGTGGTGCGGGCTTTTGTCGAAGGAAAGCTTTACGGTGGCACACTTCCCGGAAAGTATTATTACCTTGGTCCCATGTTTCGTTATGAAAAAAAGCAGGCGGGGCGCTACCGTCAATTCAATCAATACGGCATTGAGGTCATTGGCAGCGACAATCCTCGCGCGGACGCGGAAGTGATTGAACTAGCCGATCACTTTTTAAAGGAACTCGGAATCAGTCACTATCGCTTGGAACTCAACTCGGTGGGTTGTCCCACGTGTCGAAGCGATCATAAAAAACTGTTGCTTGAGCACCTGGCACCAATCAAAAACGAGTTGTGCCCGGATTGCCAATCGCGTTTTGAAAAAAATCCGCTGCGCATCTTGGATTGCAAGATTGACGGCCATCATCCACAGGTGCTCACCGCCCCTAAAATCACGGATCACCTGTGTGAGGACTGCTCGACGCACTTTGACGCGGTGAAAGGTCACCTGAATGCGCTTGGCGTGGCATATGTGATCACACCGACGATGGTGCGGGGGCTGGATTATTACACGCGTACCGCGTTTGAATTTATCGGGACGGAGCTTGGCGCGCAAAGCACAATCATCGGTGGCGGGCGCTACAATGGCCTGATCAGCATGTTGGGAGGCCCAGATCTACCCGGCGTTGGATTTGCTGGTGGACTCGAACGGTTGCTGCTCACGGTGGACGAGGCACGGGAGCAGGAACTTGCTGCCGACCGACTGGATGCGTTTGTGATCGCCATGGGTGACGCCGCGATGGATTTTTCGGTAAAGGTGCTGCAATTATTAAGGAAAAATGGCATCCGCGCGGATATGGACTATGCAGGTCGCACCTTTAGGGCACAGCTCAAACTTGCTGACCGGTACCATGCAAAAGTGGCCCTGATCATTGGCGACGACGAAGTGGAGAAGCAGTCGGTGACGCTTCGCGACACGACGAGTAAGGAACAGCAGCTGGTTTCCATAGAGGAATTGATTACGGTGCTGCATAAGTAGCTTTTTAGAAGAAAAAGGAGTGGGATAAGCGTGCAATTTCGTTCTATATTTGCTGGGGAATTAAGTGAAACCCATGTGGGCAAACCGGTTCAACTGGCTGGATGGGTACAAAAAAGGCGTGACCTTGGCGGTGTGATTTTTGTCGATCTGAGAGATCGGACGGGGATCGTGCAACTGGTTTTTCGTCAGGATGTGAATGAAGAAGCGCTCGTGAAAGCAGATCGCCTTCGCAGTGAATTCGTGATACAAGTGGAAGGTACCACAGTGCTTAGAGCGCCGGAAGCGGTCAATCCTAAAATTGCCACTGGCACGATAGAAGTGGAAGTCACGAGTCTCACGATCCTAAACGGCGCTAAGACGCCTCCTTTTACCATTGAGGACGATGTTGATGTGGATGAAGCGGTACGACTTCGTTATCGGTACCTGGATCTTCGCCGACCGAAGATGCTAGGCACGATGCGGACTCGTCATCGTATTTACCAACTGATCCGTTCATTTTTGGACGAGCAGGACTTTATCGAAGTCGAAACCCCCATGCTGACGAAGAGCACACCAGAAGGGGCAAGGGACTTTCTCGTCCCCTCAAGGCTGCACCCGGAAGAATTTTATGCCCTGCCGCAATCACCGCAACTCTTCAAACAACTATTAATGGTTGGCGGATTCGAGCGATATTATCAAATTGTCCGTTGCTTTCGCGATGAGGATCTTCGGGCAGATAGGCAACCGGAATTTACACAACTGGATATTGAAACGTCATTTCTTCAGCCGATCGACATTCAGAACATGATCGAGTCAATGATGGCCAGAATTTTTTCTAAGGTGCTTGGGCTCACCATCGAAACTCCTTTTCAAAGACTGACTTATGCTGAGGCGATGGAGCGGTTTGGCTCGGACAAGCCAGATCTTCGTTTTGATATGGAACTGGTGAACCTGTCTGAGCTCTTAAAAGGAACCTCTTTTAAGGTGTTTGCTGATGCGCTCGCAAAAGGCGGACAGGTCAAGGCACTGGTCGCACCAAAGTGCGGCCATTACAGTCGCAAGGAGCTTGATGACCTGGCAAAATATGCGGCGCGCTTCAAGGCAAAAGGACTTGCGTGGATGATCGTCGAAGAGACAGGAGTTCGTGCTCCGATCGCGAAATTTTTCAGCGAGGAAGAGATTCAATCCATTGTTTC
>JAJZAS010000165.1 GCA_021799325.1 Bacillota bacterium
GCTTGGACCCTCACGAAAATCTGTCATTGGCCATGTGCTAGGGCTTCCCGTCAGTGAGCGGTTGGAAGGAACAGCTGCCATTGTGGCGGTGGCGATTATGCGGGGTACTGATATTCTTCGTGTGCATGATGTTCGTTCGATGGTGAGGGTAGCAAAAATGACAGATGCGTTGATAAGCAGCTCGGTGGTGGTATGATAATGGCAGAATATGACGTGGCGCTTGGGTCGAATTTAGGCGATCGTAAAGGATATTTATATGCTGCAGTCGAAATACTCGCTAAGCGGTCAGATATTGGAATCAAGAAGGTATCCTCTGTCTATGAAACAGAACCGGTGGGATACACGGATCAGGGGGCTTTTTTAAATGCGGCGATAAAAGTGGAAGCTGCGATGGACCCTGTTCAATTTCTTCATTTGCTTTTGGAGACGGAGATCCGTTTGGGAAGAACGAGAACATTTCGCAATGCGCCACGGACGATTGATCTAGATTTGCTTTTTGCGGGAAATCAGGTGATTGAGAAGGGGATGGAGTTGGTCGTCCCACACCCTAGATTGCATGAGCGGGCGTTTGTCCTGGCGCCACTGATGGAAATCGCCGCTACTCAGGTTCATCCGATATTAAAAAGCACAGTTGCTGAAATTTATGATCGTGTAGAAGGGAAGGAGGGAGTGCGGTGGTACTCGACACTTTTACCAAACGACTCCGTGCCTACAGGAAACTTAAACACATGACACAGCAGGATTTCGCGCAAGTGCTTGGCGTTTCTGTCGCCATTGTTGGTGGTTGGGAGCGCGGAACCCGTGAGCCGACAGAGGCACAGGTGGAAAAAATCATGGGCATTCTTCAGGTGACTCGGGAAGATTTAGGACTTTAATTATTTTCACAAGAGTAAAGGTGGAGAAAATGCCTCAGCAATTGATGATCAAACCGCTCGTAATCGGCGGTGTGACAACGGATAATGCCGTGATTCTTGCGCCGATGGCTGGCGTTACCAACCCGCCATTTCGCAAGATTGCAAAACGACTTGGCGCTGGGCTTGTGTGTGCAGAGATGGTGAGCGATAAGGCACTCGTCTATAAAAGTTCAAAAACTCAAAAAATGTTGCAAATTGTCCCTGATGAGCACCCGGTGAGTCTGCAGCTTGTCGGTAATGATATTGAGACGATGGTGCGGGCGGCTGAAATGGTGGCGGAAGGGACCAATGCCGATATAATTGATATCAACATGGGATGCCCAGTGCTAAAAATATATAAAAATGGATCAGGGGCCGCACTTGCTCGTGATCCTTTCTATGCTGCAAAAATTGTCGAAGCCGTGGTGAAACGAGTGGATCGCCCCGTCACCGTCAAATTCCGCAAGGGTTGGGATGATGATAACGTCAATGCGGTGCAAGTAGCAAAAGCGGTGGAGGCGGCAGGAGCTCAGGCAGTGACGGTACATGGCAGGACGGCGAAACAACTTTATTCTGGGAAAGCGGATTGGTCTATCATCAGGGAAGTGAAAGAAGCGGTCTCCATTCCTGTCATCGGCAATGGCGATGTGGTGACGCCGCAAGATGCGGAAGAGATGTTGTTAGAAACGGGTTGTGACGGCGTGATGATTGGCAGGGGTGCACTCGGGAATCCGTGGATATTTCGCGAAGTTGTCCATTATCTTGAAACTGGTGAAATGCTTGATGAGCCAACGCTTCAGGAGAGGATGAAAGTGGCCATCGAACACTTACACCTTCTCGTTGAGGAAAAAGGGGAATACATTGGAGTCAGGGAGATGCGCAAGCATGCGGGGTGGTATGTAAAAGGCGCTCGTGATGCCGCCAAATGGAGAGGGATGATCAATACGCTGGAAAGCCTTAGGGAGATGGAAGTCCTTTTGGGTGAGGTTTCCAAGGAATAATCCTCGCTGCTTTCGAGGAGAATACACTAGCGTGACCAGAAATAGTCGAAGGCGATAGAATATTGCCGAATTGGGAGAGATTTGGATGCGTTGACAGCATGAAAGCGTTGCCTTATAATGGCCAAAGATTCTTAGACTAATAACTAACGGGGACACTGTCAGGATCAAGACTGGCAGTGTTTTGATTAAATGTCCGATGGTGTTTTGAAGGAGAGAGCTTGAATGTCAGAAAAGGAAGTCCTGTTGACTCCCGCGGGTTTGAAGAAACTCGAAGATGAACTGGAGCAATTAAAATCTGTGAAGCGCAGGGAAGTGGCTGAGCGGATCAAACTTGCCATCAGTTATGGAGATATAAGTGAGAACTCTGAATATGAGGATGCGAAAAATGAGCAGGCGTTTGTAGAAGGTCGCATCATTACACTCGAGAAGATGCTGCGTAATGCCAGGGTGATTCACGAAGAAGAGGTGGATACTCAGGTCGTCAGTATTGGCTCAACGGTTAAGGTGCGCGATGTGGAATTTAACGAGGATATTGAATACGTGATCGTCGGTTCTGCGGAGTCAGATCCACTTGAAAACAAAATTTCCAATGAATCTCCGGTGGGAAAAGCATTGCTTGGTAAAAAAGTGGGATCCAAAGTGGAGATACAAGTTCCCGCAGGTAAGATTGAGTACGAAATACTTGAAATTCACAAGTAATAACGGTACAACTAAAAAGGACTGAATCAGTCGCCGGCGTCTGGTGTCGGCGACTATTAGTATAGGGAGTGGCAGACAGGTGAAGCAGGAAGAAGAGAGCTTTTTAAGTGAAGAACAGGATTCTTCTGCTGATGTGATGAGCGTACGACGGGCCAAACTTGAGGAGTGGTATGAACTCGGTGTCGAGCCTTTTGGTACGCGCTTTGAGGTGACGCATCGCTCGGAAGACATTTTGCGCAAGGCGGAGCCGTTAGCGAATGAAGAACTTGAGGCCCACAAAATGCAGGTGAAAGTGGCTGGGCGTATTATGTCGTTGCGAGGACACGGCAAAGCGTCCTTTGCACATATGATGGACCTTCAGGGCATGATACAGGTTTACGCAAAAATGGACCAATTGGGTGAGGAAGCATATCAGCAATTTGAGCTATTGGATATCGGTGATTTGATTGGCGTGGAGGGGTATGTTTTTAAGACCAGGCGTGGTGAAACGACCATCCACATTGAACACTTTACGCTACTTGCTAAATCGCTTCGTCCCCTTCCGGAAAAGTGGCATGGGCTTCGCGATGTGGAGACCCGTTATCGTCGCCGATATGTAGATTTGATCGTAAATCCTGATGTGCGCCAAACGTTTATCAACCGTAGCCGGATTATTCAGTCGATGCGTCGGCACCTTGAGGCGCAGGGCTTTTTAGAAGTGGAGACTCCCACCTTGCACCTGATTGCGGGGGGCGCGGCGGCAAGACCATTTCGCACCCACCACAACGCACTGGATTTGGGACTAAATATGCGGATTGCGCTTGAGCTGCACTTGAAGCGCCTGATTGTCGGTGGACTTGAGAGGGTCTATGAAATCGGGCGAGTTTACCGCAACGAAGGGATATCCACGAGGCACAATCCTGAATTCACCATGATGGAACTATACGCGGCCTATATGGATTTTCACGACATGATGAAATTGACAGAGGAACTGATTGAGCAAATTGCAATTGATGTTCGTGGTACAACGGAGATTGAATACGGTGGGCAAGCTCTACAGTTAAAAACGCCGTGGCGTAGAGCACACATGGTGGATTTGATTCGGGAAGTCACAGGTGTTGATTTTTTTGAGGTGCATGATTCGGAAACTGCAAGACAACTGGCGGCTGAACATGGGGTTACCGTGCAGGACATGCATGAATTCGGTCATATCGTCAATGAGTTTTTTGAACAAAAAGTCGAATCGACGCTGGTGCATCCTACGTTTGTCTATGGCCACCCGGTGGAAATTTCGCCCTTGGCCAAAAAGAATCCTCAAGATCCGCGTTTCACTGATCGATTTGAACTATTTATCATGGGGCGGGAGTACGCCAACGCATTTAGCGAGTTGAACGATCCTATTGATCAGCGGCAACGGTTTTTGGCGCAACTGGAAGAACGAGAAAAAGGCAATGACGAAGCGCATGAGATGGATGAGGATTTTATCATGGCACTAGAATACGGTATGCCGCCGACTGGAGGGCTTGGTATCGGTATCGATCGTCTGGTGATGTTACTGACAGATCAGCCGTCCATTCGTGATGTGCTGTTGTTCCCGTTGCTTCGTCCAGAGTGATGAATGAGTAATATAAAATTTGATGCTATTTTATGATGGTGACGGCTTGCATTTGAGAATAAATGTCGCTATAATAATAAAGCGTCATGCGGAAGTGGCTCAGGGGTAGAGCATCGCAGATCGGA
>JAJZAS010000166.1 GCA_021799325.1 Bacillota bacterium
CTCATGCTGGCGCTTTAACCCTTCCGCTGTTAACCCGTTTGCCACTTTGGCGGCCTGGGAGTGGTCCGTAATCGCCATGTATTGATAGCCCCTGGCCATGCAACCCCTCACCATTTCCTCGATGGAATTGGCGCCATCGCTATAAGTGGTGTGCATATGCAAGTCACCCTGAAGTGCAGCGTAGGAGACAAGCGAAAAGGAATCATGATGTAGGCTGTCTTGTTCGCGAAGTGTCGGAATGATGAAATGAACTCCTTTGGCTTGATACACCGCTTCTTCATCAGGAATCCCACGGGGATAGCGATTGGATAGTTCCTTTATCCAATCAGTATGATCGGCGCCAACATAAGTAGCGTGAGATTGATCTCCACTGGTATACACCCAGGCAGGATAAAAATGCTTTATGCTAACGAGGTAAAGCCGGATGGGGATACTCCTATCATCCGCGTCCATCATCAAGCTGAACCCCTGCAACCACTCCGATTTATTTCCCGCGCTTGAAGTAAGATCTGCCTGAAAACCTTCTTTTAACAGCTCTTGTATTGTTTCCTCCCATAAATTCATCGATGCTTCCACCATCAATTCAACGGATTCCATCAGTGCTTTTTGTCTGCGCAGTTCTCCCGTCCATTCGACACGCACTATCCCTGGTATTTTCAGCAGGTGTTCCTGCCAACCGTGGGCCACTGATTGCCCGTGGGCAATGGGAACCAGCTTCATTCGCCGTTCCAGTTTGGGAATTTCTTGTTCTAATATGTCAAATAGACGCTTAGTGATGCCTTTAGATGGCTGTAGTGTGCCATTTTCCAGTGCTTTTTTTAGCTCGGGTAAATTGGTGATGCTCCATTTTGTATAGAACGTTCGGGTCAATTCAGGGCCCACACCAGGCAAAGCCAACACTTCTCGCAGTGATGAGGGAACGGTTGTGGGGAGCGTTTGAAAGGCTTTTTTGACCCCTAAATGAATCAACGTATATAGACTTTGAAACTGGTCATCAGGCAATTTGGCCCTATCCTGGTATTGGTCCAACTGATCTTTTAATGCATACGGCAATGTGCGTACATTGCTTGCAAGATCGCGATATACTCTGGCCATAGGGTGATCGTTGGCCACTTCGTAAAGGTTCGCCATCATGCGCAGATGGCGGGCGATGGTGCGGTTGTCCAGGCGGATCACCTTCTTTTTATCTAAATATCGAAAAAATAATTCCAATGTTATGTTATGTAATTTTCCGACAGGAATCCAGTGTAAACGGGTACATTTGCAATGTAGGGGCTGTGTGCTTGATCGTCAAGTGATCGTGAAAAAAATTTTTAACTGATGGTTATATACAGGATGGGTAATCCGTCATTGAGATAAAAGGGGGCCACGTGGCATGTCGAAAATCTCCAGGCGCCAATTGGATCAGCTTTTTGATCGGCACTATGCGGAGTTGGTTCGCTATGCCAAGCGTTTTACCGTGTCCCAGGAGAGTGCAGAAGACATTACGCAAGAGGCATTTATTAAGCTGTATCAAAAACCGCCTGACGACCCAACCAAGGTACTGCCTTGGCTGCGCATCGTGGTGCAGCGATTGGCTTTTGATGAGTATCGGAAGTTTTTGCAGTTTCAGCACCATGCAGAAAAATGGTACAGCGATGATCACCGTGAGATGGTCCTCTCTGCGGAAGACGAGGCCTTTCGTGTCGAAGCGAGCAATCAGGTGAACAAGGTGTTGGCACAGCTTTCGGATCGTGACCGCCGCATACTTTTGCTTAGACATGCGGGCTATTCTTACAGGGAAATAGCGGAAAGGCTTCAGCTTGAACAAACTCAGGTCGGCATGATGATTCTCAGAGCGATGAAAAAATTCCAAGCGCTTTGGATGAGGGAGGATATGTGGGATGAACGACAAAATCAAAACGCCACACTATGAAGATGATGTGTTTTTGGCCTATATTGATGAGGAGTTGGAAGCAAATGAGGCTGCACAACTAGAATCTCATTTGCGAGATTGTCCGCAATGCCGCAAAGAGTTTTTGGATATTGCGCGACTTGCGGGATTTACCTCAAGCAATCTCTCCTTCACAGCATCAGTTTCTGCGAAACAAGCGCGAATTGGCGCTGCAAAGAGGGGAATTTGGCAAAAAAGCGGGGTGGCAGCTGCCATCTTGGTGTTGCTGGCGGCGGGAGGATCACTTGGTAGTCAGCATGTGAGAACAGCGCTGGCAGCAATATTACAAACCTTTACGATCAATCAGGTGCAAGCTGTCCAGGTTTCTGCCAAGGACCTGCGCAACGTGGATAACATCCTCACACAAAATGGCAAAGTGAATTTGAGTACTTATGGCAGTGTGACGACAAAACAGGTGATGCAACCGGCCTCCGTGCCTTTGGATCAGGTGAGCGCGAAGTCCGGGCTTCCCAATGATTGGCCAACTGCGCTTGCTGGAGCGACTAACCTGCAGGCAGTGGTGACAAGCGCTGGTCAAGCCACCTTTTTACTACATGTGAACGCGATCAATGATTTGCTAAAGCAAGAAGGCGCGACACAACTATTCCCGCAATCATTGGATAACGCGCCGATCACCGTCACGATTCCTGCTGTCGCAAATATCAGCGGCGGAGGGTATCAGTTGGACGAGGCGCGTGTGCCGACTTTGTCCGTACCGGGCACCATCAGTGTTACAGCAGTGAAAAACGCCTTTTTGTCCATACCCTTTTTGCCAAGTTCGCTTTCGCAAGCCATCTCTTCGATCGGGAATTGGCGGCAGACTTTGATTGTACCGACAAGCGGGCAGGTGACCAATCTTCAGTTTCAGGGCCATTCCGCCTTCTTGACGGCAGATGCGCTACCGGGGGATGATACACTCGTGTGGATTGCAAATGGCGTGATTCACGCGTTCTCTGGCCCTGTGCCGCAAGGGGGACAAAGTGCCTTTATCAACCAGGCAAACCAGTGGTTTTCCTAATTTTTGCTGAAGGGATATGAGAATGGTTGTATGCCGTTCAAACGCTAGCGTTAACCAAAAAATTTGCTTCTAAGACGGTCTGTGACCAGATCAGTCTGAGTGTTAATACGCAGGAAATCTTTGGTTTCTTGGGGCCAAACGGTGCCGGCAAGAGTACTTTTGTCAAAACGGTATTGGGACTCGTCCCGTTAACAGAGGGTCGGATAAGGATTTTAGGGAAGTCTCCGACCGACTTTTCCGTGCGCAAAAAAATCGGCTATTTGCCTGAATTGTTCCGTTACCCGCCTTGGCTGACGGCGCTTGAGGTGGTGATGTTCCACGCTAGGCTCATGCGTCGAGGCGAGCACGTACATAAGCAGCAACTCATGGAAGCGTGCCAACAGACCTTGGACGAGGTGGGACTTCTCGCGCGCGGGAAGGACCGTGTCAAGACGTTTAGCAAAGGGATGCAGCAGCGCCTTGGTTTGGCGGTGGCGCTTATCGGCGAACCGGAAGTATTGTTCCTCGATGAACCTAGTTCTGCGCTTGATCCGGTAGGACGGCACGATGTCGCAGAACTCCTAAGAAAGCTTAAAACAAAAGGCACAACGGTGTTTTTAAACAGTCATCTGTTATCGGAGATGGAATCGCTCTGTGATCGAGTGGCGCTGATCGATCATGGGAAACTCCTGTATACGGGATCGCTACAAGAAGCGCTTCAAGGCAGTGGCAGTTGTCTCGTGCGCGCAGGAAATGTGAATGAGGTAGCATTTGCAAAATTGCGATCGCTAGGTCTTCGCAATGCGGAAAACCAAAGTGGACAATATGTGCTTGAATTTGGCGTGACGCATGAGGGAGTGCCGCTGCTTGTTAGGCAACTTGCCGACACGGGGGTTGATATTTATGCAGTGGAGCCTGTGAAGCGATCACTCGAAACTTGGTTTTTAGAGCGGTTGGGGGTGCGAGAATAGAACCGTGTGGAGCGTAGTGAGGCTTACCTTACTTGAAGTGAGACGAAAGCGCCTCTTGTTGTTTAGCGTCATCATGACGGCATTGTTTCTGGTGCTTTTTTACCTGTTAATGCATCTTTTAAAAGGCGCCTATCAGAGCGGCCCCGAGGCCGTTCGAGTAGTGGCGGAGCTTGAAGGCGGAGTGGTGGGGGAGTCGCTCGGATTATTCTTTGCTTATTTTCTCTTTGCGTTTTTTTCGATTTTTTCGTTGATCGGGGCTTTTTCAGGAGAGGAAGAGACACAACTTCTCGCCGTTTTGCCGCGACCGCTCGCCAGAGCAGAGTGGCTACTTGGCAAATGGGTTGCCAATGCATTGGTGCAGGCAGTGTATGTGGGCGTTGTCATTGCGGGAATTGGGGTCTGTC
>JAJZAS010000167.1 GCA_021799325.1 Bacillota bacterium
AGGTGCGAATCATGATCCCATGTACATAGCGGGAGAGGACGCGCGCCGTGTCCGGAACCGTTTCGCCGCGGCCAATCTGCGTGGTGCTGTCTGACAAAAAGAGCGCATGACCGCCCAGTTCAAACATCGCCACTTCAAACGACACCCGGGTGCGGGTCGATGCCTTCTCAAAAATCATCGCCAGCGTTTTGCCTTGCAGATAAGGGGTTAATTTTCCCTGATCCCGCTCTTTTTTCAGGTCTTCCGCAAGCGCCAGTACCGCCTTTAATTCTGCGCTGCTAAGCGAAGAAAAATCAAGGATGTGTCGCCCTTTAAACCCCTCTTGTGAAATGATCGCCGCTTCGCCCAATGTGATGGCCCCTTTCTCGCTATTTGAACTCATTCCCTATTTTTCTACGACTTTTTCGAACACTTCCGCGATCGCTTCCCCTAGCACCTGCACTGCCCATTCGAGCGCCTCTTCAGTGACAATTAGCGGGGGCAGCAGGCGAACGGTATCCGGTCCTGCGGTGAGCACCAGTAAACCACGTTCCCGGCAGGCATCCATCACTTTCCCTGCAAACGGTCGCGCCAGTTCCACGCCCCACATGAGTCCCATTCCTCTGACGTCCGATATCTCTTCCACCGATGAAGAGATGGCCATGAGTTCTCGCTGTAAAAAAAGTCCTGTTTGTCTTACATTTTCAAGAAACCCAGGTGCCATTACAGTATCCAGCACAGCAACTGCCGTTCGCGCT
Organism: Bacillota bacterium; assembly: GCA_021799325.1. GTDB lineage: Bacteria > Bacillota > Bacilli > Alicyclobacillales > SLC66 > JAJZCL01. Next base: position 738 of record JAJZAS010000167.1, read on the forward strand.
GAAATGGGATTACCGCCAAATGTTGATCCGTGTGTTCCTGGTGAAAATGCAATTGCGACATCCTCCATCGCCATGGTGGCGCCCATCGGCAGCCCCCCTGCCAGCGCCTTGGCCATCGTCACGATATCAGGCTTCACGCCGATCGTTTGCCAGGCAAGCCACTCACCAGTTCGCCCTGCACCTGTTTGCACCTCATCAAAGATCAACAGCAATCCGTGTTCATCGCAAAGGTCCCGCAATGCTTGCAAAAAATCGCTTGGAACTGGCCGTACGCCACCTTCTCCCTGAATAGGTTCAATCATGATGGCGCAGGTTTTCGGCGTGATAGCCTCTTTGACCGATTCAATCGTCATCGATTCCACGTAACGGAACCCCCCAGGCAAGGGTCCGATGCCTTCCTGATACTTGGGTTGGGCTGTCGCAGTCACCGTAGCGAGTGTCCGACCATGAAACGAGTGGAAAAAAGTGATGATTTCGCCTTTATGCGCACCGTACTTATGCTTACTGTAGCGACGAGCCAATTTGATCGCGGCTTCGTTCGCCTCAGCGCCGGAATTGGAGAAAAACACGCGGTCAAACCCACTCGCTTGTGTCAACTTTTCTGCTAACTGGGCTTGTGGTGCTGTTAGGTAGATGTTCGACATATGCCATAGCGTATGAATCTGTTCGGTCGCTGCGGCGATCAGTGCAGGATGGCAATGACCAAGTGCACAAACCGCGATTCCACTCGTCAAATCGAGGTGTTTTTTCCCCTTTTCATCAAAGACAAATACTCCCTCGCCTCTCACCACTTGCAAGGGTTGACGGGCATAAGTCGGCATGACGTGCATCGCATCTGCTTCTTGCAAAGACATCTCCTTCAACTCAGGCATGGTGAACGCTCCCTTCTTTGTCTTGGACAATGCGCGTTCCGATGCGCTGTCCGCGTAGTATCTGATCGATCAATCCTTGCTCTTTGCCGCTTGCGATCACTACAGTTTTTACTCCGCCATCCATCGCCTGAATGGCGGATTCTAGTTTCGGTATCATGCCGCCAACCGCTCGCCCATCCTTGATCATTTGCTTTGCGGCCGTTACTGTCAGCTCTGGAATGGCATAAAGGGAATCTGGTGATTCCTTGACGCCTGGCACATCAGTGGCGAGAATCAGTATATCCGCCGCAAGTGCTCCCGCGATGTGACCCGCCGCCACATCGGCGTTGATGTTGTAGACATTTCGTTCCGCATCGACTCCAAGCGGCGCAATGACAGGAATGTACCCTGCGTCCCAGAGCAAGGTGATCAGCGAAGTATCGACGGTTTTGACCTCGCCCACGTGACCGTATATCCCATGATCAAATGGGGTTGCAAGAAGCAAGCCATGATCTTCGCCACTGATGCTAATCGCTTTCGCACCTTGCTTTTCTAGTTCCCGCATGATCGATTTGCCAACGCGACCGCCAAGCACCATTTCTGCGATTGCAAGGGTCAATTCGTCGGTGATTCGTTGGCCATTCTTAAAGTCACTAGCATGCCCGACTCTTGCGAGCCACTGGGAGATCTCCGATCCACCGCCATGTACAACGGCCCATTTCCCGTCTAATTTTGCATAATAGGCGATTTCCTCGAGGAGATCATCGCGCGTCTGCTCATCTTTTTGAATGCTGCCGCCGTATTTGACCACGAACTTTTCCAAACGAATCCCCCGTTTACCACCAGGCCATTCCAGAAAGCCCGGTTGTCTCCTCATTACCTGACATCAGGTTCAAGTTTTGAACGGCCTGACCTGCTGCCCCTTTCAGCAAATTGTCAAGGGTGGCCATGACCAGCAGCGTTTGCGTACGATCGTCAACATGGATGCTGAGGTGACATTGGTTCGTTCCGGAGATCTGTCTGATTTCTGGGACCTCACCAAGCGGCAACACGGTGACAAACGGCTGATTGGCATAACGCTCTTGGTAAATTTCAAACACTTCACTGGCACTCATACTTTTTTTCAATTGACCATAAGCAGTGACGTATATGCCTCGTTTGATCGGCAACAGTTGTGTCGTCATGAGAATTCGCACCTGTTCGTGCTGTTCCACCGACTCGCCCCATCTTCGCCTTCGCCGGGCCTCCTGCAGTGTCTGTTCAATCTCCGGTGTGTGTTGATGAGCCCCTACTTTGTAAGCTTTATAACTTTCACTCACTTCTACAAAATGAGTGGTAAGTTGGGGATTTCGCCCTGCCCCTGACACGCCGGATTTGGCGTCCACTACGAGATGTTCCACATCGACTAGATCCATTTCCACTGCTGGCATCAAAGCCAAATTCGCGGTGGTCGCATAACATCCGGGATTGGCGATGAGTTTCGCCTCTTTGATCGCTTCACGATTCAGTTCAGGCAGTCCGTAAACTGCATTCAAATTGTTGCCATCTCCGTTGACCGCCTTGTTGTACCATTTTTCATACACTTCATCTGGCAAACGATAATCTCCGCTAAAATCAATGACTCTCACACGGTGTTCCAGAAGGGTAGGAACGATACTTCTCGCAAATCCGTGAGGCGTTGCAAGAAGTGCAAAGTCAACGTCAGGAAGTTCTCCTTGATGTGAGCTGAAACCAAGCGATGCAAAACTGGTGTTGCGAAACATGGGAATCACATCATCAAGTCTCTTACCTTCTTGCTTGTCAGACCCAATCCAGACCACTTCCACGTCTTTGCGATGAACAAGTAATTTTAAGGTTTCTATTCCACCATAACCAGTGGCTCCAAACACCGCGATGCGCATTGACTCACCTCTGTTCTTCGTAACATTATACATTTAGATGAATATTTTTTCAATAAGCCTAATAAAAAAATAAGGCTTGTCTTCATCGCATATGAATATTCATTCATTAACGAAAAAGAATAGCCTCCATCGACATCGTTTGTGATTAGTTTTCACTCTTCCGTCAAATTCCTGCCCACTCTACGGTAAAAACTACTTGAAATCCATTAAGAGAAAAATCACTTTAACCTTTTTTTGAGTAGTTCTGCTAATGCTTTTTGGGCCTGTTGAGGGCTCATCTCGCCGGTAGTTTGTCTGCGCCTTCGCTGCTCCTCATAGCTGACTTCGCCCGTAATGGCCAATTTCTCTTTTCTTTTTGATTTTTGTGACTTTTCAGCCGCAGGCTTTTTTTTGCTTTTATTTTTGTAATACTCTTCTCTGATCTCCGCAATTAAATCATCAACCGTTTGGTATTGCAGTGTACGATCACGGCGGTCTGTGATTGGGGTTTGTTTTGGAGCCTTTTTTTGTACCGTTGTTCCTTTGATTGACGGCTTCTTAGCCATAATATCGGTCCTTTTAATAAGGATGTGTATCTATTTTTAATCATAATCCGCAAAAAGGAAACTTTTCAATACTTACTTTAGGATATTCCACAGGATAATTAAAACTACACACTTAATTACGATGGTGCACAGAAATGTTAGGGATTTCAGGGAGTTATTCTCTATGAGGTTCTATCCATACTTTATAGACCACTTTCCCCTCCATTTCCTTTTCATCAGGCGTCGCATACCCAACAGCTTCATAAGATC
>JAJZAS010000168.1 GCA_021799325.1 Bacillota bacterium
TGACTACATAACCCACCATGATGCCATGATCGCCGATGTAGTGGTGCCAACCATATGAGACCGCCATTTCCACGCCTACCCTTGCTTTGACGGCTTTTGGAAGCACAAGCGATTGGTAGGATTCATCTTGTTCGTCAAACAGGCGAAACGATGGGATACTGACAAGCCGAATGGAGTAGCCTTCTTCTTCAAGCTGACGCTTGGCGTCAAGCGCGAGCGACACTTCAGAACCAGTGGCGATCAGGATGGCATCAATGTGATCCTTCGCTTCTTTCTCCAGGATGTAGCCACCTTTTCTAACGCCATCCATAGCGGTTGAGTCGGTGGCAGGAAGTATTGGGAGTTTTTGCCTAGTCAGTGCTAACGCAACGGGACGGTCGCGGTAGGACATGGCATAGTGCCATGCAGCAGCGGTTTCGTTGGCATCAGCAGGACGAATCGTGACCAAATTGGGAATGGCACGAAGAGCGGCCAAATGCTCCACCGGTTGATGAGTCGGACCGTCTTCTCCAACGCCGATGCTGTCATGTGTCAATACATACACCACAGGGAGTTTCATCAAGGAAGCCAACCGGATGGATGGTCTTAGGTAATCGGAAAATACCATAAAGGTACCACCGTATACATGTACGCCGCCGTGCGCCGCCATGCCGTTTAACATGGCTCCCATGGCATGTTCCCGTACGCCAAACCATAGGTTTTTCCCCGCGCGATTTTGAGGATCAAATATGCCTTCGCCCTGAATGGTGGTTTCATTTGAGGAAGCCAGGTCTGCGGATCCGCCCAGAAAATTAGGGATGTGCTTGGCAATCGCATTGATCGATTGTCCGGACGCCTGTCTGGTTGCGAGTTCTTTATCGCTCTCTAGATAATGCGGCAAATCCTGATCCCATGCGGATGGGAGCGCGCCGCTTAGCACATCGGCAAATTCTCTGCCCTCTTCTATAAAGGTGTGGATGTAGCGATCCACCATTTCGTTCCATTTAGCTTCTTCTTCAGTCAGTTGGTTCACGATAGAGGACAAGTGGGTCCTGACTTCTTCTGGCACGTAAAAATGTTCTTCATGCTGCCAACCGTAAGTGGTTTTTGCAAGGTTCGCTTCCTCTTTACCAAGCGGAGAGCCATGTGCTTTCGACGTTCCTTGTTTGCCAGGGCTGCCATAACCGATCGTCGTCCTCACTTCGATGATTTTCGGTTGCCCGGTAACTTTCTTTGCCCGCGCAATTGCAGCTGCAATCTCTTCCAGGTTGTTGCCGTCTTCTACTTTTTCGTAGTGCCATCCGGCTGCCTTGAAGCGAAGTTCGACATTTTCCGTAAAGGCGCGGGTGGTGGGACCATCAAGAGAAATATCATTGGAGTCATAAAGCACAATCAATTTGTCCAGTTGTTGGTGACCTGCGAACGATGCCACCTCGTAGGAAATACCCTCCATCAAATCGCCATCACCGACAAGCGTATAGGTGTAGTGGTCGATGATAGGAAAATCAGGCCGGTTGTAGCGCGCGGCTAGATATTGCTCGGCCATGGCCATGCCTACTGCACTGGCGATCCCCTGCCCGAGCGGTCCAGTGGTCATTTCTACACCTGGAGTGTGGCCGTATTCAGGGTGACCGGGGGTTTTGCTGTCCCATTGCCGAAATCGCTTCAGTTCCTCAAGTGGAAGGTCGTAGGAAAATAGGTGCAACAAACTGTATAGGAGCATGGAACCATGCCCGGCAGACAAAATAAAGCGATCTCTGTTAAACCATGATGGATTGTTGGGTTGATGATGTAAGAACCTCGAAAAAAGAACGTAAGCCATGGGAGCCGCTCCCATTGGTAATCCGGGGTGTCCGGAGTTGGCCGCTTCAATGCCATCGATGGAAAGCGTTCGAATGGTGTTGACGGTGAGTTCGTCGATGGGGGAAAAATCAGCAATATGGTCTTGCATGAAATTCAAAACCTCCAGTCAGGCTGTGCAAATTGCAGTTTTATCTATTATGACAGATTGCTATGCAACGCGCTAATACTCAGTCTGCAGTTTTTGATGTGCATGGCAGTCCAGCGCATCTTTAGGTATACTGATAATGGATATAAAGAATAAGTTCACCTCAACAATGTGGGGAAGGAGATGGCGATTTGAACCCTTATGACAAAGCGCATGAACTAGCGCAGGCCATTCGGGAGTCTGATGCATTTGTGAAGATGAAATCAGCCAAAACCAAGTTAGAAGTGGACAAATCAGCAAAAATAATGTTGTTGGACGTTGAGCGTAAGCAGTTGAATTTGGAAAGAAAGCGTTTGCTTGGTCAACCCATCTCTGAAGAAGAGCAAGCCAGTTTGAGCAAGCTCTTAGAAATCGTTCAAATGCACGAAGTGGTTCACGAGTATCTGGAGGCAGAGATGCAGGTGGGAATTTTATATCAGGATATCCAGCAAATCATCGGTGATGCGATTCAGGAAGCCTCACTTTTGCTGGAATCATTAACAGATGGGCTTGAAGTGTATGCAAATGAAACAGGGAGTGATTGGATTTGAAAATTACGTACTTGGGACATGCGGCAACCGCCATTGAAACAGGAGATTACCATATTCTTATTGATCCATTTTTGACGGGTAACCCGACCGCAGCGGTCAATGCGGAAGAGGTGAAGGCGGATGCCATTTTGATCACCCATGCACATTCAGATCATGTGGGGGACGCAGTAGCCATCGCAAAGCGCACCGGCGCGAAAATTGTCACCATTTTTGAACTGGCGGCGTGGCTTTCCTCGCAAGGAGTCGAGGTGCATCCCTTGCACCTTGGCGGTTCGCATGAATTTGAATTTGGCAAGGTCAAGTTGACGCTGGCTTTTCATGGATCAGGCATTGAAACAGAAAATGGGCTGATGTACGGCGGCAATCCGGCGGGAATCCTGTTTACTGCGGAAGGCAAAACGGTGTATCACGCAGGAGATACGGGGCTTTTTGGTGACATGAAGGTGATTGGGGAGAGGAACAACATCGATCTGGCGTTGTTACCAATTGGGGACAACTTTACGATGGGGCCAGAAGACGCGTTGACCGCGGCAGAGTGGGTGAAGGCAAAAGCCGTAGTGCCCATTCACTATGATACGTTCCCCCTCATTGCCCAGGATGTCGATGGCTTTGTAAAGAATCTTGAGGCATCAGGCATCAAAGGGTATCCCATCAAACCAGGAGAGTCAGTGACGATCTGAAAACTTTCATTAAATAAAGTAAAAGGCGTGTCAATCTAAGCGCTTGACACGCCTTTCCTAGCGGTCAGTGTACCGGATTGGCAGAACTGGTACTCGGTCTGTCGACGAGATTGACCATGATTCTTGCCAGCGCACGCTGGTCTTCTTTGGAACTCACATCCCACATCTGTTTCAGAAGGCGTTGCTGAAAGTTTTTAGGGTCCACTTTATCGGCTAGGAAAGTCCCCAACCGATATGCGACATCATCTATCTGCTTGTCGCTCATTCCTGCGCTTTGCGCCCGATCCACCTGTGTGCCTAGGAACTCTTTCCAGGCGCTGAAATCATCAAGTACTGCATGTATGGAATCGTCGTTTAATTCAGCCGATGCATTTTGTCGATTCATTTCCAATGAATATCGTCCTCCTTTACAATAGACACCTTTATTCCTCAGTTAGTCTGCCAATTAACACGGAGCTTATTCGTTCTTGTCCCTTTTTTCTGCGCATATGAATTGATAAAAAGCGCGTATTTAGGGGGAGAATAGATTGTTTCGTCCAGTCAAACAAAAGCGTGCCAGTGTATCTGTCCTATACTTTTTTGTAGTCGTGGCCATTGTCGCATTTGCCGCGCCGAAATTGAGGGAAAACACCACTGGTTGGCATGGGGTATTTCAGCTGGCTTGGCTGTTTTTTGCCCTCCTTGTGATGGCCTCTAATCTGTGGTTTGCGCTCGGCGTCACTCGTGAGCGAAAAGTTCACCACAAGGAGCGGCTGAACCCTCGCTTGAATGTGCCAGTTCCAGGTACTCGCGCGAGTGCAAAGCGGGAAGGAAAGTAGTATTTTAAATACGACTGATCATGCAGGAATTGGAGCATGATGTCGAGAAAAGGTATATGTTGTACAATTTTGATCTAGATTTCGGGTTGAACCAGATTTGAGGAGTGTTTAGAAGTAATGACTGAGAAGTCTAAATTAAGTCAAGCCATTGATTTGGTGCAAAGTGCCAGCCAGGAAGAGGATCGCGAAAAGCGAATTGCCATTGCCAAAGAAGCCATTGCATTGTCGGAGGACTGCGTAGAAGCATGGTTGTTTCTTGCTCAGC
>JAJZAS010000169.1 GCA_021799325.1 Bacillota bacterium
CTGGCTGACATGGGCACGAGCGGCGCTGCTTTTGTGGCCTTACCCCAATTCAAGCCCCGGCGTGTTGACTGGTTCGGAGAAGGGCCCTGGGTGCATTGGTCCAAGATTGCCTTTGAAAAATACTTCATCTGGAAAATGAAAAACGGCCTTACGAACCTGCCTATCTAATGTAAGTTTTTGAACAACAAAACACACCCTGTTGAATCGCACTTTGATCTTCATGGTGTGTTTTTTATTCTGATTCAAAAAATGCCCGACGACTTAGAAATAGTCGCCAAAACCATACAAATCCCGGAAGCAACAAAGCGATGCCAATAATAAGAACGATCATCACATTTTTAAACATCGTGGGATCAGTAAAACTATTTTGCACTGTTAAGATGGGATACAGCAAATAGGGATAATGGGCTTTGCCATATGCCCATAAGGCAAACAAGTATTGAAGTGCCAACGCGATGGCGGCCAACCGCATATTTCTCATCTTGTTCAAAGTGGACGTGATCAGAAAATACATCATCAGTAAAAATAGAATCCCTGAGAAGATGAACCACCATTTCTGCATTTGAATACTATTTCCCATCCACAACGCATGCACGGGAAGCGTGAAAGGAATCAGAATCGCGAATACAATAGTGATAGGACCAAGCCATAGTGCATGTTTTCGATATTGCAAAAATGCTTCTTGATCACCGGATAGTCTTGCATAATCAGATAAAAACACTGCAGAGATAAACAGTTCACTAAAAAGCCCGAGCAACACAAAGTGATATACATTCCAAGAGCCCACGAAGGTGTGAAAATTGATTTGCCAGTCTCCGCTCGTCATGGTGATGAATCCCCCATTTGATAGTGGGAAAACATTCACCAATAATGCAGGAATCAAGATTCCGGTAATTCCAGATACGATTCTGAGAGCTCTTCTGAATCTGTTCACCACATGTGCATAAACCATCATCACAGTGCGAAGCGTAAGACATATAAGTATCAAACTACCCGGCAACAATAGCAAATTACCATAGACAAGTGCTGCTTTTGGAAAAATCCCCACCAACGCAACCGCAAACAGCACCAAAAATACATTGGTCACCTCCCATAAAGGTGATAAATAACGGTTGGCTACCACCGCAGCCTGAGCGTTTTCATCTCGCAAATAAACCATAGCCCAGAAGCCTGCTCCAAAATCAATGGAACCAGTCATTGCGTAAATAAAAATAAGCGCCAATAATATCACCATTCCAACATCCGCCATATTCAAGGTTGCCATCCCTCCTTTTCCGCTTTTGTAGTCGTGATCGCGAATTCCTCTGCCAACGGGTGCCGTTTGAAATGTCCTCGAATCACCACGATCGTTCCCACAGCCAGCAAGAAAAACAAAAGAATAAATAGAACAAACACCAATCCCATGTAGGAAGCCGAAGTGACCGCATTTTGGGTTCTCATAACGTGATAAACAATCCATGGTTGTCTTCCCACTTCCGCGTAAACCCAACCACATTCAATGGCTGCCATGGACAAGGGACCGGCAAAGATCAACACCAATAGCATCCATCTTGGTAAATGCTTTTTTTGGCGATTTCTCAGGTAACTGAGTGCGAGTGCAAAAACACCTAGCGCTAACAGCAAAGATCCAATCGTGATCATCGCATCAAACGTAAAGTGGATATAAAGCGGTGGCCAGGTATCGCGTGGATACTCATACAGTCCTTTTACCAGACCATTAAATTTGCCTGTTGCCAAAAAACTCAATAAACCTGGCACTTGCAATCCACCGACAATTTTTTCTTGTAACCCGCTCGGCCATCCTCCGTACACAAAAGGAGCATACATTTGACTCTTAAAAAGACCTTCCCCCGCAGCCAATTTTTCAGGTTGATAGGCGGCAATGAATTTGCCGGATCCATCTCCTGAAAATGCGGCTAGGAGTGAAAACATAGTAGCAATAATCAAGGAAACCACCAGTGCTTTTTGTTGATGCTTGATGATGGCAGAATGGCTGTGTTTGTTTTTCCATAAACCAAAGGCTGCAATGGATGCAGTGATGAAGGCCACCGTCATATAGGCCGTCACTAGCACATGAAATAATTTAATCGGAAAGGATGGATTAAAAAACGCTTGCCAAGGTCGAATATGAATAGCATTGCCGTTTATCATTTGAAATCCTTGTGGGGTATTCATAAACGCGTTTGCATCCGTAATCAGTATGGCGGAAAGAGCCGCACCGAGCGCCACCATGGCTACACTCACCATTTTCCATGGTGACGGGATACGATGACTGGCATACACGTATATGGACATAAATAGTGCTTCTAGAAAAAATGCAAAAATCTCAATTAGAAAAGGCAGCGCAATCACTTGCCCCACCAAATGCATGAACTTTGGCCAAAGTAAGGACAATTGCAATGCCACGGTGGTTCCGGTGGTGATTCCCACCGCAAGAAGTACAGTAAATCCTTTAGTCCATCTACTGGCCATAATGAGATAATCGTTATCTTTTTTTATTAAATGAAGCAGTTCAGCTATCATGATCATGAATGGCAACCCTACGCCGAGCGAGGCAAAAATGATATGAAAAGCCAATGTAAGCCCAAACAACACACGCGCCATCAATGCTTGATCCAAAAGTCAGCTTACCCTCCTGAATAAAAAACGCCTTGCTCCCACTATTTGCCTATAGTGTGAAGCAAGACGTGATAACTTATTCAGAAAGAAAGTAGTGGAGTTAAGCCATTTTCACCGTAGTGTTCATCTTGTGTCCCATCGATCTTACTGCCTGATTACAAGCAGACATATAGGCTCTTGAAACGGCGATGACGATATCCCTGTCAATGCCGATGCCACGGAACTGATCTTTATCTACAGATACAGTGACTACCGCCTCCCCATTTGCTGTTTCTCCAGAGGAAGTGGAGTGAAGTTCAAGATCCTCAAACGTCACTTCTACAGGAACGGCTTGCTGTAAGCTATGGATCACCGCTTCCACAGGACCTTCCCCCGTACCGGTATAACTTTCTATCTGCCCCGTCTGGTTATCTCTTACCTTCACCGAAGCCATCCGATCCATTTGGTTGCTGGTGAGCACTTGTATTTCAAGCAGTGTATAGGGGTCGATATTGATATCCACCGTCTTATCGATGAGTGCAATTAATTCGTCATCGGAAACGCGTTTTTGCGCATCGGCTAGTTCTTTGAATCGCACAAACAGTTCATCAATTTTTGCCTCCTCAAGCTCTATGCCAAATTGTTGAACGCGATTTTTTAAAGCATGGCGACCAGAGTGTTTGCCAAGTACAATCATATTCCTAGGAATTCCCAATTGATCGGGGTCCATAATCTCGTAAGTACTGCGGTTTTTCAACAAACCATCCTGATGAATCCCTGCTTCGTGCTGAAAGGCATTGCGCCCCACGATTGCCTTGTTATAGGCAATTGGCAAATTCATTATCCTGCTGACTAGACGCGATGTCTCATAGATTTGCAATGGATTGATTCCGGTGGTAAATCCTAACCTATTTTTTCGTGTTTCAATCGCCATCACCAGTTCTTCAAGTGAACAGTTACCTGCGCGCTCACCAATGCCGTTAATGGTCACTTCCACGTGAGTGGCGCCTCCTTGAATCGCAGCAAGGCTATTGGCAACGGCTAACCCTAAATCATTGTGGCAATGTGCACTGAACTCTGTTTTGTCAGCACCACGGACCGATTTGATCACATTACTAAAAATACTGCCATACTCTTCAGGAAGCGCGTAGCCGACAGTGTCCGGAATATTGATAATCGTGGCACCCTCTGAAATGACGGCTTCGACCATTTCATATAAAAAATCCATGCCAGTTCTGGTCGCATCCATGGGCGAAAACTCGATTCGATCCACAAATTGTTTGGCGTAAGCCACCATGTCTTTTGCCAGTTGCAACACTTCGTTTCTCGATTTACGCAGTTGAAAGTCGAGATGAATTTGAGAAGAAGAAATAAACAAATGGAGGCGCCTAGATGCCGCATCTTTTGTTGCGGCAATTGCGGCATCTATGTCGCCCTTTAGTGCCCTAGCAAAGCCGCAAATTTCAACATTTTGCAACGTTCTTGAAATTTCCTCCACAGCAGCAAAATCTCCTGAACTGGAGGCTGGGAATCCAGGTTCAATGACATCCACGCCTAAGTCCACCAGTTGCCTTGCAATCTTAATCTTCTCTTCTGGGTACAAAGAGGCACCAGGTGACTGTTCTCCATCCCTAAGCGTAGTATCAAAAATTGTAATTCGTTTGTATTGC
>JAJZAS010000170.1 GCA_021799325.1 Bacillota bacterium
AAGTGACGGTCAACGGTTCAGACGGCGTGAAGGCGGGAACGAAAAAACCACTCGTGGTTTTCCCAAAATTGCCGCAGTATTCCTGGCAGGATAAGCCTCAGGCGGGAACGCGGACGATTTTTCAGGAAAAAGGGATGTCCGGTCTGCTTGATTACTTAAACGCGACAGATCGGCTTTGGTTGACCGACACGACGATGCGCGATGCGCACCAATCGCTCCTTGCGACGAGGATGCGTACCTATGATCTCATGAAGATTGCAGAAGTCTATGCTCATGAAACCCCGCAGTTTTTTTCATTGGAAATGTGGGGAGGAGCCACTTTCGATACGTCGATGAGGTTTTTGCGGGAAGACCCGTGGGAAAGGCTGTCGAGGCTGCGGGAGAAGATTCCTAACATCCTATTTCAGATGCTTTTAAGAGGTGCAAATGCGGTAGGCTACCGCAACTATCCCGACAATGTGGTCAAAAGGTTCATTGATGATGCTGCACTGGCGGGGATCGACGTATTCCGTATTTTTGATAGCCTAAACTGGCTCCCCAATATGCAATTATCGATTGACCGCGTTCGGGAAAACGGAAAAATTGCGGAAGCGGCCATTTGTTATACCGGTGACATTCTGGATCCGAAACGGACGAAATTCACGTTAGATTATTATGTTGATCTAGCCAAGTCTCTGGAAAAAGCTGGCGCACAGGTGCTGGCGATCAAGGACATGGCAGGACTTTTGAAACCTTATGCAGCTTATACGCTTGTCAAGGCGTTAAAGGAAAATGTGGGGCTACCCATCCACCTGCATACGCACGACAGTGCGGCAACGGGGGTCGCTACCATCCTCAAAGCTACAGAGGCAGGGCTTGATATTGCCGATGTGGCGATGACTTCGCTATCCGGGCTTACCTCGCAACCGAACATTGCAGCGGTAGTCGGTGCGCTTGCGCAAAGTCCTAAGGACACAGGGGTTTCTCTTTCCAAATTGGGAAGGTTCAGCGAGTATTTTGAATCGGTGCGATCGATTTATGCGCCATTTGAGAGTGGGCTGCAATCGGCGGCTCCTGATATCTATGAACATGAAATGCCAGGAGGACAATACACAAACTTACAAAAACAAGCCGATTCGATGGGGCTTGGTGAGCGGTTTGAAGAGGTGAAAAAGGCGTACCGCGAAGTGAACGATATGCTAGGGGATATTGTCAAAGTGACCCCTTCTTCGAAAATGGTAGGCGATTTTGCCCTCTTTATGGTACAAAATCACCTGACGGCAGAGACGCTAAAGCAAAAAGCGAATGACTACGATTACCCGGGCTCTGTGGTGGATTACTTTATGGGATACATGGGGCAACCGCCGGGAGGATTTCCGAAGTGGCTGCAACAAGCGGTGCTTAAAGGCCGCAAGCCGCTAACTGATCGTCCAGGATTGATGATGGAGCCGGTCAATTTCGATGAACTGACAAAAGAACTCAATGAGAAGACCAAGCACATCGTGACTTCGAGAGATTTAGTATCCTATGCGCTCTATCCGCAAGTGTACCTGGATTTTATCAGAAGCAAGGATGAATACGGCAATCTCTCGGTGCTCGATTCCTCCACTTTCTTTTATGGGTTGAGGCCAGGCGAAGAAGTGAGCGTGGAAATCGATTCAGGCAAAACGCTGATCATTAAAATGATTTCCCTCTCGCAACCGCGTCCTGACGGGACTCGTGTGGTCTTTTTTGAACTCAACGGGCAACCACGGGAACTGGAAGTGTTCGATAAGTCCGAATCGAGCCATGTCGAGCGCAGGCGCAAGGCGAATCCTGATGATGAACGGGAAGTGGGCGCCTCGATGTCGGGGCGCGTAGTGAGCATCATGGTGGACGAGGGAGAAAAAGTGGTGCAAGGCCAATTTTTACTCGTGACAGAGGCCATGAAAATGGAAGTGCAGATTCAGGCACCACGGCAAGGTAAGGTGAAAGAACTGGCGGTGCGGGTTGGTGATTTTGTGCAGGCAGGGGACTTACTCCTGATGCTGGAGTAAGGAGAAGAGAAAGTCGCTGGTGGGGTCTACTAATGTTCTCCCGCTCTCAAGTTGGCCAGACCAGACTCTCTTTGTTGGTTGCCAATATTCGCTTAGGGCGGGGTCGTCGACCATTAAGGGAAATGATCCCACGGGCAATTCGCCAAGGTCGTGTTTTTCAATCAACCGTAAAAGGGACTGCTGCATGCGGTCCTTTTTTGCGGAAAGGTTATGTCCCTCCTCGCTGACGAGATACAGGACGCTCGCGTAAGGCATTCGGTAGATGGGATATTGCGTCGACATTCTGAGGAAAAAATCCCAGTCCCAATAATCCTCCATTGTTTCATCAAAAAGGCCCCATTTTTCGTGAAACTCAATGGGATAAAGGATCCCAGAGGGAATGATGGTATTGTATTTTCGAAGCAATTGGGGATCGAATTCCATGGCAAAATTGCGTCTTGATAAAGGAATGCGGCGGTTTTGCATGGTGCGGTACCAAACAATTTCTGCATCAGCATGCCAAATGCCAGGCGAATTTTCCATCGCTAGTTTGACCAAGTGCGATAAGTGACCAGGGATTAGTAAGTCGTCATCGTCGCAAAGAAGGATGTAATCGCCGGTGGCTAATTTTAGTCCTTCGTTGCGGGCACGAACATGCCCTTGATTATCCTCCATATGGATCCATTTGACATTGGGGAGATCTTCTAAGGGTAAATGCTCGTCGGGTTTTGATCCCCCATCATTGATCACAATAAATTCTTTGTTTTCATAAGGGTCAGCTGCCATCGCAAGCAGACATTCTTTCAGCCAGGCATGGCGTTCATAAGTAGGAATAAGGCATGAAATCCTTGGTTGCTCCAAAATAACACCTTCTCGAATTACACCTTCTTGTTTTTCACCGTAACGGCCTGTCTACCCATCTGAATCCAACTTTCACGAAATGGGGCAATGGGAACCGATTCTGCCTGGTCTCCCGTGAGTGGGTTGTTAATAAATAGATCGGTTTTGTCAAATCCGACAAGCAGTACGGTGTGTTCGTACATGGTGGCGTGCACAATCCCCTCGGGACTCTTCCAGGTCAACCAATCCTTCACAGGGGCAAAAGTGAGTGTGGTCCAGACAATGACCGGTCTTCCAGAAGCGACTGCTGAAAGCACTTTTGCAAAAGAACTGCCCGTTAAGTCGAGTGCTTGTCCAGGTTCTATTTTATTTAAAAGTTGTGCGATGGGATGGTGGTAAACGCCATACCCGGGAGCATTACCGGTGATGCTGCCGACAAATCCATAATTAGGGTTGCCCCAACGGATGATCCGCCCTTTGCTGTTCAGTGTCAGGGGAGTAGGATCTTTTTGAATTTCGTTGGCAAGCGTCGTTTTTGATACATAGGTACCCGTGTCTTTTAAGAGCATCGAGAGGCTGGTCACTTCACACCCGTTGTGCAGTTCCGGCATTTGACTGAATGCCGGTACACGCAACAATACTTGGTGGGATTGGTTGGCAAGTGTGCTGACAAAAGTGATTTTTTGATGATTGAGCATCACGGTGACTTGGGCGGCTTCACGAAGTTGTAGAGACTTTACGTCTGAATCGGCGCCAGTACTAATCGCGATAAAAAAAATCACTACACTGAGCACAATCGCCATCACTTGTACGCGCCCCATATGCAATAACCAATGCTTGAACATAGGCAAGAGGAATGAAAGATCCCTTTCCCCCCTTGTCTTGATGATTTAACGTCTATTATATAATAAGGTCCATTTTAACTCTATTCTGGTGATGCGTTACCGGAATTTCGTGTTTTCGCCAATTGAACGGCTTGAAAAGCGACTTTAGCTTTCAGAAACCTCGTTCTCGAAATAAAGAAAAAGGACGACATGATAAAGGCGATGACTACGCCATACGCGATCAGGTCGACACCGATTTTTTGATCGAAAAAGACAATAACCACTCCAAGTATAGCGGCGATTGCTGAAATGGCCATGATGGTGCTAAAAACTAAATAAACGGAACGTGCACGGTGAAATTTCTTTTCTTTATCTGACATTTGCTGCTCCTCGCTTTTTCAATCCATACTAAAGTGAGTGTACCACGAGGTTGCTTTATATTAAAATAAGGTGGGTCATCATTAAAGGAGGTAAGGCATGAAAAAGACGGGGAAGCCTGTGCAAAGCAAAAATGCGCCAAATAAGAAAGCCCAGGCACCAAAAACACCGAAGAGGAGAGTTCCCCGATGGGTAGATCGGA
>JAJZAS010000171.1 GCA_021799325.1 Bacillota bacterium
GGTTCTCGCAGGAAAAGAAGAGCGATCCCGCTACTTTGGTATCTCGTATGCCGTGCAGAACCTGGGGATTGGGTTTGGCTCACTTATCTCCGGGTTTTTGTTACACTCGATGAGTCCTTCCTCTTTTATCCTTGTTTTTATAATCGATGCGCTGACTTACCTGGTGTTTATTCCTTTATTGCTTCCGGTAAAAAGCAGCGCGGCAGAGACGGATTCCGCAATGAATGAGGGGGACACTGGGACAAATCAAGGGGGATTTCGTGAGGTTCTCGGCGATAAGGCGTTGCTTGGTGTAACAGCGTTGAACCTGCTCTTCGTGATTTTTGGGTACAGCCAGTTGAGTTCCGCATTTTCCGTGTGGGCTTCAGGGTTTAAAGGGGTGGGGGCAAGCGTCATCGGTTTTGCCTTTTTTGTCAATTGCATGGTCATTGTGCTGGTGCAAATTCCGGTGCTTAAATTTTCAAAGCGCTGGCGAAGGACGAGGCTCGCAGCCATTACTTCAGCATTCTTTGCTCTCAGTTGGTTACTCACGTTATTGGCAGGCTTGAAAAACGGAGTTTTTGCAGGTCCATTGCTTATCGCATCGCTTGGGGTATTTGGAATCGGAGAGACTTTTTTATCGCCGAGCCTTTCGCCGATTGTCAACGATCTGGCACCGGATCATCTGCGAGGAAGATACAATGCGATGATTAATCTATCCTGGCAAGCCGGGATGATTGTAGGTCCTGTGATCGCGGGCATTGCACTGGGACATGCGCTCGTGCAGGAATTGTTTGTGGTGCTGGTGGTGGTATTGCTATTAGGCGTCTTGGCAGCAATTCAATTGGAGAAATGGATTCCCTCCTCTGCCAATCGTTCATTTTTGCAATGAAAGTGTGGGACACTTGGAGAAAAATTGGAGCAACTGGTTTTCCGGCGGGCTGTTAGGACAACAACTGATTCGATACCTGGTACTCGTGCAATTGGGGGCCTTGGTGATCATGCTGCTCAGCCAAGTACTGATCAGTTGGCCTGTCAGAATGGAGCAGGATGAGATCATCCAGCTTGGTCGAATCAGCGGAGCTCTCCAGCAATTGCAGATTGCGATGGATGACCAGGAGACAGGATTGCGCGGCTATGAGCTCACGCGAGATGTCCATTTTTTGGCTCCTTTTCAAACGGGGTCTGCTCATTTTTCCCATACCACAGCGCAACTGATGACGATCAACCACCCGGCTTCTATAAAGCCCTTTGTCGATCAAGCCGTACAAATCGGGCGTCAGTGGCACAACGAATATGCCCTGCCGATGATTAACAGTGTAGCGCATGATGCGCGTGTGCATTTTACTACACTGGACAATGCCAAGCATCAATTTGATCGCTTTCGAAAAGCCTATTCGCTTGTACTTCTTAAGGTAGACAACCTTATCCATGTCGATTCAATAAGATTGAAAGTGCTTTCAGTGGTATCCATTCTGATTTACGCGCTGATCGCCATCGCTGCGATGACGCTTGTCACGATTTTGCTCAGTCGACAGTTGCGTAAATGGGTGGAACCCATCATTACACTCACTCGTGCCGTGGATCGTTACTCAAAAGGTGATTTGCATCACCCGGCGCCAAGCTATCAGGACCACACAGAACTCGGGCGTCTATTTACTGGTGTCGAGACCATGCGGGTGGCGCTTTTGAAACAATTTCGCTCAATGGAAAATATGGCGCTGCAAGATGGTCTTACTGGCATTTGGAACCGGAGGTACCTTGATGAACGCTTGGCATTAGACGTTCGCGATGCCATCGTCAGCGTCAATCATCGATTTTGCGTGTTCATGTGTGATATTGACTATTTCAAAGCCATCAACGACACGTATGGACATCAAGAAGGCGATAGGGTGCTGAGGGAAGTGGCGGAGCGCATCCAACAGAACATCCGTAAAGGGGATGTGCTCGCGCGCTATGGTGGGGAAGAGTTTGTGATCATTTCCTATACCGATAACAGGCACGCGCTGGATTACGCGGAACGCTTGCGATTGTCGGTGAGATTTGTCACCGTTCAGGATCAGCGAGTCTCCGTCAGCATAGGAGTTGCAGAATACAAACAAGGAGAGACACCGAAGGACATCTTAAAAAGGGCCGACGATGCGCTCTACCAAGCAAAGCAAAATGGGCGTAACCGGGTAAATTTTATCGCTTAAAGTTATTTGGGTTCATTAAACAGGTCGCGTTTGATAAATCTGGACTTGGCAAAGCGCATGGCGGCTTTTGTGTTGGTCAGCCATTCGATGTGCGCGCCATTTGCGGGATTTTGTTTAATTCGTTCCACGAGGAACTTAGCTACTGTTTCAGGTCGATCTCCTAAAATGTTGAAAATCTTCACGGTTTCTTCCCTCGCGAGAATTTTGCCTTCCCCGTCTTTCAAAAAATCGGTCACCATCATTCCAGGGCTGAGGACGCCTACCTTTACCGGTGTGTCTGCGGCTTCTTTTGCCAAAGCATCAGTAAAATACGTGAGCGCTCGTTTGGTGGTCCCGTAAAGGTTCAATCCTTTGCGCTGCATCCCGTTGCTACCAAAACCCTCTACATTGTAGATGGCGCCAAAACCTTGTTTGATCATTTCCTGCATGACCATTTGGGAAGCGTAGATGGTCGCCATCAGGTTGGTCTTCACAATGTTCTCCACGGCTTCCGGCGCAATGTCCCAGAGGTATTCATAGGGTTGATTGATCCCTGCGTTATTGATCCAGATGTCGATTTTGCCCCATTTCTCAGAAGCTTCAGTCCAAAGCCGAAACAAATCTCCCCATTCCTTTACATCGCACAGGGAAGCGTGTACGTGTTCCCCGTACTTTGAAAGGCGAATCATCGCTTCATCCAAATGGTTGTGGTTCCTTCCCGAAATCGTGACATCGTCACCAGCCTCCAAAAAAGAGTGGGCTAGCGCAAATCCTAAACCGCGGGTGCTGCCTGTAATCACGATGCGCGCCATGCTAAGGTCCTCCCCAGAAAAATGATCCACGCCTCTATTATAAAGCAAAACCTGATCAACAGGGGGTAACTGAACATTATCTTCCTGATTTATTGTATTGGCGAAATCATGATAATTTGTTATTATGACTTTAATTAAATATGACCTTCAGGGCAGGGTGAGGCCTAACCATTGGCCAATTCCCGATCGGTGGTAACGCAACGCTTGCGAAGTCCACGAGCCAACTGGCATGAACTGGTGAGAATCCAGTACCGACGGTACAGTCCGGATGAAAGAAGGAGTGATTGGTTTGGCGAATTGGCGAATCAACGGGATCGCCCTCGTCGCGATTGGTGCGGCGCTTTGGGGAATGGATTCTGTATTTTTGGTGGACTTGTTAAAATACTTTACCTCCATCGAAATCATCTTGTTTGAACACGTCTTATTGGCGTTTTTTGCGGTTCCCGTCATCTGGTTCAGCAGGCATCAACTGCGTGGACTTGGCGTAAAGGGGTGGGGAGCGCTTCTTTTTATTTCGTGGGGAGGATCAGCGATTGCCTCCATCATCTTTACTGAAGCATTTTTATACGGGAATGCCAGCGTGGTGCTGATTCTTCAAAAGCTCCAGCCCATCTTTGCTATTATCATGGCAAGGTGGCTTTTAAAAGAAAAACTTCCCCGGCATTTTCAGTGGTTTTTGCTCGTTGCCTTGTTTGGCACCTATCTTTTGACGTTCGGATTCACCATTCCAAGTGGCCTCACCGACTTTCGCATCGTTGGGTCGTTGCTGGCGATTGGCGCCGCGGTGCTGTGGGGTGGATCGACAGTCATGGGGCGATTGTTACTCAACCACATGCCATTCAAAACGGTTACAGCGGCACGTTTTTTTATGGCGCTACCGTTCCTATTGGTCTTGGTTCTGTTCTCTAATCCCAATTGGGTGCAAATGGGTCAGCATGTGATTATTCCGGCAGCGTTTTTAAACGTTTTGTTCCAAGCGCTCTTCCCCAGTCTGATCAGCCTTTTGCTTTACTATAAAGGGCTCTCTACGACAAAGGCCTCGTATGCCACCATTGCGGAATTAGCGTTTCCAGCGACAGGGTTATTGCTCAACTGGCTGGTGCTTCATCAAGGCATCACTTGGGGCCAATTTATCGGTTTTGTCGTCGTATGGATCGTGGTGTTCCAGATTGCGAGGTATCAGGACAAGGACACTAGTACCATCACTTACCCTAGTGCGATCACGGATATATCCATGGAAGCGGAATGATGATACGCATAAAAAAAAGTGC
>JAJZAS010000172.1 GCA_021799325.1 Bacillota bacterium
TCCGATCTAACATGTCGACCCATTCTTCGGATGCTGCATTATAGCCGATTCCCACTTTTTCCTTCTTCAAGCGTTCCACGACAATGGCACCTTCAAGGCCTGCATTGTCGGCAATTTGCCTGACAGGCGCTTCGAGCGCGCGGCGAACGATGCTGACGCCGGTTGCTTCGTCGCCTTGGAGGTTCAGGCTATCGAGTGCACTGACCACATTGACTAGTGCCGTACCGCCACCAGCGACGAGGCCTTCTTCCACCGCAGCGCGAGTGGTGTTCAGCGCATCTTCGATGCGAAGTTTTTTCTCTTTGAGTTCAGTTTCCGTAGCAGCACCGACTTTGATCACGGCTACGCCGCCAGAGAGTTTCGCGAGACGCTCTTGCAATTTTTCACGATCAAAATCAGAAGTGGTTTCTTCCAATTGGACTTTGATTTGGTGAATGCGTGCATCAATTTCTTCTTTGCTGCCATATCCATCGACGATGATCGTATTTTCTTTTGAAATACGAGCTTGACGCGCACGGCCCAATTGATCGATGGTCGTGCCCTTCAGATCAAGGCCGAGTTCTTCGCTGATCACTTGACCACCGGACAAAATCGCGATGTCTTGCAGCATCGCTTTGCGGCGATCGCCAAATCCTGGAGCTTTTACGCCAACTGCCGTAAAGGTTCCACGCAGTTTGTTGACTACGAGTGTAGCCAGCGCTTCACCTTCAATGTCTTCGGAGATGATGAGTAGCGGACGGCTAGATTGAACCACGCGCTCGAGCACTGGGAGAATTTCTTGGATGTTGCCAACTTTTTTATCCGTAATCAAAATGTAAGGCTCATCAAGTACCGCTTCCATTTTATCCGAATCGGTGACCATGTAAGGGGAAATATAGCCACGATCGAATTGCATCCCTTCCACTACCTCTAGTTCGGTAGTGAAACCTTTTGACTCTTCGACGGTGATGACGCCGTCCTTGCCGACTTTATCCATCGCGTCCGCGATCAGTGACCCAATCAATGGATCTCCCGCAGAAACAGAAGCTGCTTGCGCAATGCCGCGGCCTTCGACAGGCTTCGAAATGCGCTTGATTTCTTCGACTGCCGCTTCCACTGCTTTCTCAATCCCTCTACGAAGAAGCATCGGATTGGCACCGGAAGTGACGTTTTTCAATCCTTCGCGGATCATCGCTTGAGCCAATACGGTAGCGGTGGTGGTACCATCGCCTGCGACATCGTTGGTTTTGGTTGCCACTTCTTTGACGAGTTGTGCACCCATATTTTCAAACGCATCTTCCAGTTCAATTTCCTTTGCAATAGTTACACCGTCATTCGTGATGAGCGGAGAACCAAATTTTTTCTCAAGCACCACGTTACGTCCGCGTGGTCCAAGTGTCACTTTTACAGCGTCAGCCAGCGTATCCACACCGCGCAGCATGGCACGGCGTGCTTCTTCGCTGAATTTAATCTCCTTTGCCATCGGTTCAAACCCTCCTTGTCGTTATCCCGTTACCTAGCCCGCTCCGTTTACTTATGTAAGATAAAACTTCGCGGAAAAATTAATCATGTCACCAATTCCTGATTAAGCTTCCACCACGCCAAGAATATCGGCTTCACGTACAATCAGCAATTCTTCATCATTGTACTTGACTTCAGTACCAGCATATTTGGAGAAAATAACGCGGTCTCCCACTTTGACGGACACTTCTACGAGCTTACCGTCCTCATAATGCCCAGGTCCGATTGCGATGACCTCAGCTTCTTGTGGCTTCTCTTTCGCTGTATCAGGGAGTACAATACCGCTCGTTGTTTTTTCTTCACGCTGAACAGCGCGCAAAACGACGCGGTCACCTAGTGGCCGTATCATGCGATTACCTCCTCGTAAACATTGATAATTTTAGTTTGTTAGCACTCACTTCGACTGAGTGCTAATGACAATGAATATATTACCGATTTCTCACCCATTTTGCAACTAATCGAGAACGAAAAATTTAGGTTAAAGGAAAAAAAGTTGGTTTGACAGAAAATCTGACCTGTGGGAAGATATTTCACAAGTTTGCATAAAGGATGAATGGTATGACTTCACGCGTATTTTCGGGAATTCAACCCACTGGACAAATCACACTTGGAAATTACTTGGGCGCGTTGAAACAGTTTGTCGCCCTACAGGATCAGGCGGATGCTTTCTACTGCATTGTTGACATGCATGCAATCACCATGCCGCAGGATCCCTCCCAATTGAAAGAACGCATTAAAGATCTGGCAAGCCTTTATTTGGCTGTAGGTCTTGACCCTCAAAAATCAACACTCTTCGTACAATCGGACGTAAGTGCCCATAGCGAACTTGGCTGGATCCTTCAGTGCCTCGTTCACATGGGAGAACTGTCAAGAATGACGCAGTTCAAGGAAAAAGGCGAAGGCAAAGAAGCGGTATCAGCAGGACTTTTTACTTATCCCGCATTAATGGCAGCGGACATCCTGCTCTATCAATCACACTTAGTACCTGTTGGTGAAGACCAAAAACAACACCTCGAGTTGACTCGCGACCTTGCCATCAGATTCAACACAAGGTTTGGAGACACGTTCACTATCCCAGATATCATGATGATAAAACAAGGCGCTCGGATCATGTCCCTTGACGATCCCAGCAAAAAAATGAGCAAAAGCAATCCCAATCCTGGGAGCCGCATCGAAATGCTTGATCCACCAGACGTCATTCGCAAAAAAATCAGCCGTGCCGTCACCGACTCGGATCGCTTTGTTCGATTTGACCCTGAAGAAAAGCCAGCCGTTTCCAATCTACTGACCATATTCAGCTTAGTGACAGACAAGTCAATCGAAGGGGTGGTCGCGGCCTACGATGGGAAAGGCTATGGTGACTTTAAAAAAGATCTTGGCGAAGCGCTCGTTGCCCATCTGTCGCCTATCCAAAATCGCTATTCCGAAATTCGCAACAGTGGTGAAATTGAGCGGTTATTACAACTTGGCGCAGAGAAAGCGAGAGCCACTGCCGCCACCACGATGGACATCGTACGCCAACACGTTGGTCTTGGCAGTTGAGTCCCTCTCTATATGAATGAGAACCCCCCTTTCATGACAGGTTATAACTGTTGAAAGGGGGTTTTTATGTTGACTACACCACAACGAATAGAAACTGCTATCACCACTGCACAAAGCCTTCATGCGAGTCTTGCCGCATTTGCACTAGAAACTCTCGAACCCACGCAAAAAACAGCCTATCAGGAAATGGCCCACTCCGTATCTCACGTTTACCTGCGTCTGCAAGAGCGACTAGAGCAACTTCAAACCTTACAGGCAAGCAAAATCCCAAAATCATAAGTACCGCTTATTCCCGTTCATCAAGGTGAATTCCTTGTTTTTGCCTGAATACAGGTGGTTGCTGAAGTTGTGCCAACAACCTTTCGGAGACGGCCTGGATATCACCCGGAACCTCCGTTATGTCCTCCGCGATATTCGGATGGGTAGGCGTCATTGGGTCCTCATCATGATCATCATCCGACTGAACCGATTGCACTTCATTGAGAACTGATTCTGATTGGTCAATTCCCTCTCTAGGTGTATCCATTGCTTGTCCAGCGACTTCCTCATCGACCTTTGCTTCTGGAGTTTTACCCTGAGAAATAGCCTCCTCTTCCCGCCACCAGGCTTCAGCGGCAAGTTTCCTACGATAAGCTATTGCTGCAAGCCAGATGCTGATTTCATAAATCAACACCATCGGGATGACCACGCTCAGGTGTGAAATGAGTTCAGGCGGGCTGATGAGCACCCCCAACAAAACAAACAAAAAATACGCAATCCTCCGCATTTTTCGAAGCCATTGCGGGGTCAAAACGCCGATTCTCGTCAGAAAAACAATCAGAATCGGCATTTCAAACAACAGCCCAAACGGGATCACAATATTGAACATGAAGGCAAAATACTCTTTTGCGGTAAAACTGACAGTGAAATTTTGTTCCGCCAGGTTTTTTAAGAAACGAATGATTTCAGGGAAAATAATAAAATACCCAAAACTGATTCCCAGCACAAACATGATTGCTACAGGCAAAATCAATCGCTTGGCATAGCTTTTTTCTTTAGGATATAGTCCTGGACTGACAAATTTCCATAATTGCCATAGCAAAAAAGGGGTCGTCACGGCAAACGCCACAACCCCCGCGATCATAAAGTAAACTTGCACCACATCACCGGGTCCAA
>JAJZAS010000173.1 GCA_021799325.1 Bacillota bacterium
AGTCACCATCTTGCACGATGTATACCCCTGCTTGAATGCCCAATAGTTGGATCGCCATGTCGCGAAATTGGCTATATACGCTCTGTATCCTATCAATAAAAAACAAGATGTCTGACATGCGTTGAATCCAACGCAATATCTCATTTTCAGCCTTCATTCTGGAGAGTTCCGCTTTGTGCTCCGTGATGTCAGATTCGATCGCGATGAAATGTTCCAGTTCCCCTGTCTCATTAAATACGGGACGAATATCTATGCTTACCCAGTAAGGAATGCCGGATTTTTTGTAGTTAATGAGTTCCACTTGAAATCCTTCAGCGTCTTCGAGCTTATCATGCATAAACTGAACAATCGCATCATCTTTATCAGGTCCGTTCAACAAGTCCCCTGGTTTATGTCCGATGGCCTCTTGGAGTTGATAGCCTGTCACCTGTGAAAATGAGTCATTGACCCACTCGATATGGCGATGGGGATCAGTAATGACCACCATTTTGTCGGTGTTTTCCGCCACAGCAGCAAGTCGCTTCATTTCGTTTTGTGCGACTTTCAATTTGCTGATTTCTCGGATAATGATGATCAGTTCACTGCTGGCATAAGAGAGATTCAAATTGGCTTGGCCAATCAGTTCTGACCAGACGAAGGAACCATCAGCTTGTAGCACCCTCACCTCAACGGTGCTGTTACTTGATTTAGTTAATTGGTTTCTCCAGGCTGCATAATGGTGTTGGTCATCAGGATGGATGTAATCAAATAGATGTGCATCGACCAAATGATCAGGTGGATAGCCTAAAATGCGTTCCACGGACGGACTGATAAAGAGGATGTGATCACTGTTATTGACCTGAATGATCACGTCGAGCATGTGATTCATCACCAGATCCAAGAGCTTTCGATCATGCTTCGCATACCGTTGCTTTTTTGCCAGATCGGAGACGATGACCAAATGGCTGGCCCACAGCTCGAGCATTTGAAGCTTTTCTTCATTCAATTCATCAGGGTTGACGGTGTACACATTTAAGATTCCCCAGGGGGATTCGCCTGCGTTGGCAAGTGGAACAGAGGCGACAGCAGAGAACTGGTTTTTTAACGCGAGTTGTCGCCATGGGGCAAAATGGGGATTGGACTCAAGGTCTTTCCAAACCACAGTTTGTCCAGTGCGTATGGCGATTCCCGATGGTCCATTGCCAAGCGTATCGTCTTCCCAATGAATGGTGATTTGCGACAAGTAGTCTGTGACATCGCCAAATGAAGCAATGGGTACAATTCTAGCGTGATCCGATTTGCTGCCTACCCATGCCATCTTGTAATGTTCCGTTTGTACCAGTTGGTGGCAAGCAAGTTCCCATAAGTCATGTTCAGTATTGGCTTGATTAAAAATATCATAGAGAGATTCACTCATTTTTTTAAAAAAATGAAGATAATGGTTAATGGCCATATATTAACCTCCATAAATGAAGCATATAGGTCACATTTTTATATTGACAGTATAATTATAGTACTTTATAGAAAAAAATAGTATAAAAGCAGAGGAGTAAATCCTCTGCTTTTTTATGAGACGTGTGCGTACCAGTTTGTCAATCCGCCCCGCAGGGAGACGGCATGAAAGCCACGGTCCGTCAGGATCTTGCAGGCTTCTTTGCTGCGGTTGCCGCTCCGGCAGATCAGTACTACAGGCTTGTAAGGATCTAACTCATAGGTGCGATAGGGCAATGTGCCCAGAGGGATGAGTTGCGAACCTTCCAAATGGCCGTCCCTAAATTCGTCAATTTCACGCACATCAATCAATTGAACCTTTTCTCGATTAAAGAGTAGCTGATTCAATTGCATATTTGAAATTTCTGTGCACTCCACAGTAATCCCCCTTTCCATTCAATATACCCACTAAGGTATTTTAATCGGTATGCTTGTTTTCAGCAAGTGATCGTATAATTGTCGATTATAGGCTTTAATGCTTGAAAAACATTGCCAACTTGTCTATGTTCAAAGTAATGCCAGTTTACTATTGAAAGGGGATATAAAGATGGGGAAAAAGGAGAAAAAGAAGGTTACGTCTGAGGAACTGCCTTCTTCTGAAAAAAATGAAGGCGATCATTATCAGGATGCACTCTATCATTTGCAGGTGGAACTCGTGAAGTTGCAGAAGCATCTCATCACTAATGCGGAAAGAATACTCATTTTGTTTGAGGGGCGCGATGCAGCGGGAAAAGACGGGACGATCAAGCATTTCACCGAACACCTGAGTCCCAGGGAAACACGCGTGGTGGCGCTAGGCACACCGTCTGACAAGGAAAAGTCAAGCTGGTACTTCCAACGTTATGTGCCGCATTTACCGTCAGGGCACGAAATGGTGTTGTTTAACCGCAGTTGGTACAACCGTGCAGGCGTGGAGCGAGTGATGGGCTTTTGTACGGATGAAGAGTATGAGGAATTTATGGTTTCCGTTCCGCTGTTTGAACAGTTATTGGTGAGATCCGGGATAAAAATTTTCAAATACTATTTGGATATCTCTAAAGAAGAACAAAAACACCGCCTGAAAGCGCGTCATTCCGATCCGTTGAAGCAGTGGAAGATCAGTCCGGTTGACGAAGAAAGTGTCAAACACTGGGATGACTACAGTATGGCGCGGGATCAGATGTTTGCGAGGACCCACACCGCTTTTGCACCTTGGTATGTGGTGAGGGCAAACGACAAGCATTTGGCGAGAATCAGCTTAATCAAGGATTTTTTGTCCAGGGTGGACTATGAGGACAAAGATTTGCAACTTGTGGTACCGAATCCGGATATTGTTTTTATGTACAATGAGAAATACCTGGAAAATGGCTGGATATCAAAATAGCAGAGAGGAAGTCGTGCATGTTTGTCAGTACGGTTAGCGTACGGTTTGGTGATTGCGATGGGTTGGGGCACGTCAACAATGCGATGTATTACACTTATATGGAGGAGGCCAGGGAAGCTGTTTTTCGCATCTTTAATCCATCGATGAAGCTCGAAACGTGGAACCTGATCGTGGTGTCCACCAGGTGTGATTATTTACGACAAGTTGGGTTTGCAGAAAAGTTGACCATCTACACCTGGATTTCGCGCCTCGGCAGTTCGAGCTTTACTGTTGACCATGCGCTCGCCAACCAGAATGGGGAGTGGGTGGCAAGAGGTCAGGCTGTTCTGATCGGTTATGACTACGAGCGGGAACAAGCCAGTCCGCTGACAGACGCCATTCAACAGGCATTAAAGACTCACATGGAAGCGCCTGAAGGGGCACCGACCCTCCGGTCTTGATCTAATTTACCGGGCTTTGCTTTGACTGGTTAGCCATTGCAAAGCCTCTGGCACTTCTTTTTGCCAAAAACCCCACGTGTGTTTCCCTTCTTTCATTTGAAAACTACCCAATGCCTCTTTTTTCTCCAATTGAGATTTCATCCACAGATTGTCCGCCAAAAAATTGCTGGCGCCAAGCGGAGTATCCACTTCTGTTTCCTGTTCTCCTACTGTCAGATAGACAGATAGCGGAAAGAGCCGCTCAACCTGATCGAGCAAAGGAGCGAGTTCGCGATAAAATGCACCTGAAAAGAGGAGCAGGCGGGAAAATTTTTTAGGCGATAATAGCGCCATTTGCATAGAAACGGTTGCGCCTAGGGAAACTCCTGCAAGATACCGTTCTTGCACGAATCCCTGTTCGTGATGTCCTGAATAGTTTTCCTCAATAAAGGGGATGGCTTCTTCGTGAAAAAATCGCAGATAATCACCGTTTCGCGCACCGTTTGGCATGTATTCCTCATTCCTTAAACGCGCGCTTTTTTCGATGCCGGCAATGACAATGGGGGAGATTTGCTGTTGCGAAGCGAGTGCTTTAGCAATCGTCGCGATGCGGCCATACATAAAAAATTCAATCCCGTCCTGGCAGTAGAGGATGGGTAATGGCAATGCGTCATCCGGTACATTGGGTCGGTAAATTTTGATGGTTCGTTCGTCCCTTAAATGCGCACTGTAAATAGTGTGACTGAACAGAGTTCGGCGTGGTGAAGTGGTGTGATCCATCGTGTCCTCCCAAAAACGTGGTAAAGGTGTGGTGGTATGAGTATTGAGACGCCTGTTCGTGCACAGGGTGATCTCCGCGTGATTGACGAGGAGGGGCAGGTGATAGATCCTAATTGGCTGCCTGAAATCACCAATGAAAAATTGACACAATTGATGGAACGAA
>JAJZAS010000174.1 GCA_021799325.1 Bacillota bacterium
ATAATTGATCAAGGCAATAGTAACCTCCTTTCAAGATGTATCCACACAGATAGTTATAACATACCATTTGATTAAAATTGTTAAAAATGATAAATATATAATATCATTTTTTAGGTAAATAAAAATAAGTATTTTAAGTGGAGTCATCTTTCGAAAATCCACTATATTCTATAATAATTTGTGTAATTATAAATTGTTTAATTAATCAAGCAGCTTACTTGTGTGTAGTGGGTAGAATGGCGTGGTATGATACAGGGGGATGAATTGGTCTCACTAAGAAGGAGTGAACAACTTGTTAAATCATCAAAGTGATCGTATACCGATTGAGCGCTATTTGGAAATTCGTTACGCGACCAACCCTGTTCTTTCCTACGATGAGCATGACTTGTTTTTTATCTCCAATATCACGGGAATTCCACAAGTATGGGTTCAGGAAAAAGGGGTTCCATGGCCAAGACAGCTCACCTTTTTTAAGGATCGTGTGATGAACGTGACGGCACATCCCCAATTTGACCTCGTCTGCATCAGTGCGGACCAGGGGGGCACTGAAAACGCACAATTATTGCTGACAGATCGCAAGGGCGAAAAAGTAGTGAATATTACGAATGATGAAGCGCACATCTATCACTTTGGAGACTGGGTTCCCAAAAAACAGGCATTTTTTTATAGCAGTAACAAGCGTACCGGTCGTCATTTCGATATCTACCTTTATGATGCAGCGAGTGATCACCATCAACTAATCCTGGCAAGCGATCATACGAATTACGTGAGAAAGGTTAGCCCGGATGGCAAGAAAGTGCTTATATCTCGCAATTATTCCAGCTTAAGCAATGAATTGCTGCTGATGGATGGGGAGTCATCCCAACTGCAATCATTGACGGCTCCACTTGGCGAAGGCTTGTTCCACACACCGGTCTTTTCAAAAGATGGCAGGCAAATCTATTGCTCTACCTCCTGGAACAGCGAATATATGAGAATCCTTCGATTAGATACCATTTCGAAAGAATGGGAATTTATCGTCGATGAAAAATGGGATGCAGAAGACCTCCATCGCTCACCAGACGGCAACTGGTTGTCGTACACATTGAACGAAGACGGTCAATCTCGACTCGCTTTTATGGTGCGGGGGAGAGGCCATCAATCGCTGAATCCATCACCCGTCAAAATTGATGTGCCAGCAGGGGTGATTGATGGGGTACGCTTTAACCCTACCAGCGAGAGTGTCGTATTTTCTCTTAGCAGTCCCCGATACGGGACGGAAATTTGGCAATATGACTTACATAAAGGGCACTTGGAAAGAAAGACATATGCCAGCATTTCTGGTGTTTCGCACACTCATTTTGTCGAACCTGAATCGGTGACGTACCAATCGTTCGATGGGCTTCCGATTCATGCGCTATATTACAAACCGGCAGATACAAGTGGACCATATCCTGTCGTAGTCTATGTACATGGAGGGCCTGAATCGCAGAGTCGAAATTCATTTAATCTAGTGATCCAATACTTTGTACAAGAGGGATTTGCCGTTTTTGCTCCCAATGTGAGGGGCAGTTCTGGTTATGGCATGACGTTTATGAACCTTGATAACAAACAAAAAAGAATGGATTCTGTGGCAGACCTGGCAGCGGCGGTGGACTGGCTGGTTGAGAAGGGGAATGCCAAGAAGGAATCAATTGCAGTGATGGGAGGAAGCTATGGCGGGTTTATGGTACTTGCCGCGCTGACTCATTACCCTGAACTGTGGGCGGCTGGAGTGGACATTGTAGGGATTGCCAATTTGCGTACATTTATTGAAAACACGAGCCCTTATCGACGTCACCTACGTGAAAGTGAGTACGGAACCATAGAAGAAGACGGAGAATTTTTTGACCGCGTGTCTCCGATTCATCACGTCGATCGCATTATTTCGCCGCTCATGGTGATTCATGGCGCAAATGATCCTCGCGTTCCCGTGAATGAGGCAGAACAAATGGTAAACGCGCTCAGGCAGCGCAACCATCCTGTCGAGTACATGCGTTTTGAGGATGAAGGCCACGGTATTGTGAAACTGTCGAATCGCCGCATTGTTTATACGAAAATTGCAGCGTTTTTACGTCAGCATTTAAATAGATAATTGGCCTTTCATCACCAGAATGGACTAGTCTGTATGCAACTTATTATTACAATATGATTGAGCTATGATTTGCATAATCGAATGGGCAAACCGATAGAAATATTGGGACGCAAAGCTACGGGTCTAAGGGCAAGAGATATTGATCGTCTATGATCGCCGGGTTGCAACGATAGTTTTTTTATGGCTGCAAGTTGACGACATCGAAAACTGGTGAGTGGGCGACCGTTCTGGACCTGAACGGTCGTTTGATTTTAGGGGGGTGTGCCATGTCTGCGCCTAGTGGAATGGAATCGATGTTGGACGTCTATCTATTTGAAACGGAACAGAATATAGAGCAATTGGAACAAATTATTCTGTCGAGTGAAAAATCAGGATCTTTTTCCGCAGACGAAATCAACGAAATTTTCCGCATTATGCATACCATCAAAGGTTCATCCGCCATGATGAACTATTCAAACATCTCCTCTTTCTCCCATTCGCTTGAGGATGTATTTTATTATTTGCGAGAAAACCATCCAGAAGAGATCGACTATGATTCCTTAACCGACTTAATATTTGAAGGTATAGATTTTATCAAACAGGAACTAGACAAGATTAAGAGCGGCAATGACCCTGACGGAGATGCTGAAGAGCTAAACGGACAAGTGAGGAATTTTTTGAAATTGCTAAAAGAACCTCCTGATAATCTCCAAATGTTTAAGGCGCTGATTCGCTTCGAAGACGGTTGCGAGATGGAAAACATCCGTGCATATACGGTGGTTCATCATTTGGAAGATCTTGTGGATGAAGTGCTTTATGAGCCGAAAGATATTCTAGAGAACAACGATTCATCGGAAGTCATCAAGGAACGTGGATTCCAACTTTATATAAAAACTAGTCATAGTTTCGATGAGATCAACGACTTTTTAAATCAAACCATTTTTTTGCAAACGCTAGAATTCTCTAAAGTGGAGAATCGAAAAGATTTTGGAAAGTTTGCTGAGCCTACAAAAGACAAACAAGAAGAGAGCATCAAAGAAAAGCCAAGAACAACGGTCAAGGCTCACGACAATTCTCAAGAGCCTCATGCTGTGGTTCAACAGAATTTGATCAGTGTCAATGTGGAAAAACTAGACCAATTCATGGATTTAGTCGGGGAACTAGTCATTGCGGAAGCCATGGTGACCCATAACCCTGATTTGAACGGGCTGGAGCTTGACAACTTCAGCAAAGCTGCCCGACAACTGCAGAAAATCACAACGGAACTACAGGACATCGCGATGTCCATTCGAATGGTTCCGCTTGCTTCCACTTTTCACAAGATGAACCGAATCGTCAGAGACATGTGCAAGAAACTTGATAAAGACGTAGAACTCGTCATCATCGGTGAAGAGATTGAAGTGGATAAAAACATCATTGAACACATCTCGGACCCGCTAATGCACCTTGTGAGAAATGCCATTGATCATGGCATTGAGTCAAAAGAAGAGAGGCAAGTAAGCGGAAAAACAGAACCAGCCAGGGTGACTCTTGAAGCGAAGAATTCCGGTAGCAATGTGTTGGTTCAGGTGAAAGACAACGGAAAAGGACTGCTCAAAGAGAAGATTCTGCAAAAGGCAAGAGAACATAATTTGTTGTACAAGCCTGAGCAGGAAATGACCGACAGGGAAATCTACCATTTGATCTTGTTGCCAGGATTTTCTACCAATGAACAGATCACGGAATATTCCGGACGTGGCGTGGGAATGGACGTGGTCACCAAAAACATTGAGAGTATCGGCGGGGCTGTGTTGGTGGACAGTGCCCCCAATGAAGGGACTACGATTACCCTTAAAATTCCGCTAACTCTGGCAATCATTGACGGAATGAACCTAAGAGTGGGAAAATCCAGATATACGATCCCTACCACAGCGATTAAAGAGTCATTCCGCCCATTAAGTAAAGACGTGATTATCGATCCTGATGGCAACGAAATGATCATGGTGCGAGGGGAGTGTTATCCTATTATCAGATTGCACGCGTTGTTTGGCGTGGACCCTGATTCCGAAGACTTTGAACAGGGGATTTTCCTGATCGG
>JAJZAS010000175.1 GCA_021799325.1 Bacillota bacterium
AGGAAGTCATGATGTTTTTGGGGGATGCAATATTTCCTAATACCCCTGCGCATCTTTTGGGTCTTCCCATGATCGTCCTTATGTTTTTTGTCCTTTGGCTGGACATTCAAGTGATCGCAAGAATGATTGAGTTTTCTTTACCGATTATTATCGGGCTTTTAGTGGTTATTCCTCTTGCCATGATGAATTTAGACGTAAATTTGCTTTTTCCGCTTGCCCCAGATTCCTGGAGTGACGTATGGAGAGCGTCAATCAGTCCCATTTTTACGTATACTATCGAATTGATGGCATCGTTGATGCTCGTTGATGTGATACCGGATGAAAAGCAGTTAAGCCGTTATTTGTTGCTTGCTGGAGCGATCGTTGTCGTCATTCACACGGTGGGGGAATTGATGGTCATTTTAGTACTTGGGGATGCGAGCAAAGTTTTAATTTATCCTGTGCTTGAAATCGTGCGCAGTATACGCATCGGTAAGTATATCGAACGTCTCGATACCATCATTGTCATGGGAATTATCACTGCAGGCTTTTTTAAGTTATCATTATTTCATTATGGCATGGTGAAATCGTTACAGGAAATTTCTTTTATCACCTCAAAACGGTCAGTGATTTATCTCACGGCAGTGGCCATTTGGGCAGGTAGCGACGCATTATTTCCTACCAACAAAGATGCCATGGAGGCCTTGCTCAAGTTTACCCCCTCTTATTTTATTTTTTCCCTGTTACTACTCCCTTTGATCGCTATCCTCGTCGAATCTTTGCGAATTTTCATTAATCAAAAAAAACCTCACAAGAGCATGTAATGATTTTGCTTGTTTAGACAATCTGAAGCGGTGTTTTACGCAGTGATAGTGGTATTGCATCTATATTTATGTTAGATATAATGACATAAAAGGGTTGACAACTGCAATTTACCCGTCTATTATATCGATTATGTTAGTAAAACTAACATAAAAGTTACAATATATCATGAAGGAGGCAATTCCGATGCCCACCATTAATTCCGGCGATACCGCCTGGATTTTAGCGTCATCAGCATTAGTTTTGTTTATGACACCTGGTCTTGCCTTCTTTTATGGCGGCCTTGTACGCAATAAAAATGTCATCACCACGCTTTATCAGGTTTTTGCTGTTATTCTGATCGTATCCGTTCAGTGGGTACTATTTGGATATAGTCTTGCGTTTGGACCAGATGTCGGCCATGTGATAGGAAATCTGAGTTGGGTTTTATTTCACCATGTAGGGGCAACACCGAATACGAATTACGCCCCGACGATTCCGGCAGAACTATATGGAATTTTTCAAATGATGTTCGCCATCATCACCCCAGCGCTAATCGTCGGCGGGCTTGCGGAAAGAGTCAAATTTTCTTCTTTTCTCGTCTTTATTACGCTTTGGGCAACGGTGATCTACGACCCGCTCGCACATTGGGTGTGGGGTATCGGAGGCTGGCTCCATAATCTCGGCATTCTGGACTTTGCTGGTGGAACAGTGGTTCACATTAGTTCCGGGGTGTCTGGTCTAGTGGCGGCCATCTATTTGGGCAGACGTGCGGAACACGGTTCGCCGAAAATCAGAGCGCATAATGTGCCCTTGGTGCTGTTGGGAACGTCTATTTTGTGGTTCGGTTGGTTTGGATTCAATGCGGGAAGTGCGGTGGCGGCCAATGGCTTGTCTGTAAGTGCGTTCTTGGTCACCAATACAGCCGCCGCGGCTGCTGCGCTTGCGTGGTTATTGGTGGAACGCTGGAGAACGGGGCATGCGACGCTGGTCGGAGCGAGCGCCGGAGCAGTGGCGGGACTGGTGGCGATTACTCCTGCCTGCGGGTACGTAGATGTAGGCGGCTCGCTTATCATAGGTATAGTGGCAGGAATCTTAACATACTTTTCCTCCACCATCATGAAAGGGTATTTTGGGTATGATGATGCACTGGATGCGTTTGGCGGTCATGGGATTGGCGGAACGTGGGGGGCGATTGCCACTGGCTTGTTTGCTACTACAGCAGTCAATTCCCAAGGAGCAAATGGACTTTTCTACGGGCATCCTAATCAGGTGTTGGTGCAATTGATCGGCGTTGCGGCGACGTGGATATTTGCCGGAGCAGGAACATGGATACTCCTTAAAGTGGTCGATTTGGTGATGGGAATTCGTGTGAGTCCGGAAGAAGAAAAAATCGGTTTGGATATCGCGCTTCATAATGAAAATGCTTATCCCGAAACGTTGACTTGGGATGCGGGGTTAAGTGTATTGGAGAGTATTAAAAAAAGCGGGGTCAACCTTGGCAGTTCTCCGATACAAAGTTTGCCAGAAGATCGTTGACTCAATGAATAGGGGGAAGAGCCGGCCGATGTCGACTCTTTCCCATCAGCATAACCCATTTGAATTACTGTGGTTCATCCATGATTGTGGTGACGAAGTTGTGGAGCGTGATGGCCATATCCTACTTAAAGCCCATAGTCGTAGAAGGCATGGAACAAATGAAGAATAGTCGGGCAATGATTTGGGAAATGGCCAGAAAGGAATGGCCATTTTCTTCAAGTTCATTAAGAGAACTGTTAAAAATACTTGGGAAGCATCATCGCGATATCCATGAACGCGCTTTTTCTTTAGCCATAGAACAGGTGGGAGTAGCATCAGGTATGGAATATGTGCGCAATGAACCGCTGTTATTGGGGAGTGGCGCGAGAGGCGAACAACTACTTTTCAGCGATCAGGATCATGCATTAATTTATGAGATTGATCAGGATATGCCGCTTTCTTCATTGGATTGGGACGCATATTTTTCACAAATTGGTCATGTATATGCTGCATTACTTCACGAGCTCGGTTATCCTCTATGTTCAGGTAATGTCATGATGAGCAACCCGCGATGGCGAGGTGAAACGAGGAAGTGGACGGCGAGTATTCAGGAATATTGGGAGTATCCGGATTGGGAGAACATTCGATTTTTATTGATTGCCTCAGAAGCAAGACCAATTCTCAGCGACCATGACCTTTTTTCCTCTATCCGTCAGTCCATCACGAACCACATTGCTAATTCGCCGTATATCTGTTGGAAAATAGCGGATCAACTAATTACAGAACGCGTACCTGGAATGAAATCATCCCATAGGCGCCAACCTTTTAAGGATGTGGAAAATGCGGTGAAAGAGCGGCTGTATACACCACTCGTCAATGGGGTCAGGCTTTGGGCGGTGTATGAGCAAATCGACGCAGTGTCCACTTTTGATCGGATAGAGCGATTGCAAAAAAATGGTGTTTGGTCGGAGGCATTCGCGAGTGACGTTGCCTCTGCTTTAAGAGTGGCTCTGACAATGCGTCTGCGCGAACAATGGATAAAGACTAGCGCTAAAAATGCTGGTGCAAAAACGGTCCCCCTATCACTCTCATCGAAAGATTGGGAGGAGCTAAATACATCGTTCATTACATTGCGTAAACTGTTGCAACTTTCGGTAAAGCAATTTCCTCGTCCAAGAAGGTGATGCGGTGTGAATTTTGATCGCATTCGCATGTGGCGCCAGTTATTTGGCGGAGTTGTGGACAGAAACATGGGGACCGTCAGTTCAGGCCACTCTTTTCAATCGCAAGCAGAATGGAGAGCGTATCTAAACGAACTGCATCAACATGTTCGTTATGAGGATCAGTTGGAAGCGTTGCCATATGTGGTATTGGATACGGAGACAACTGGTTTTTCTCCCGGGGCAGATGAGTTATTGTCAGTGGCAGCCATCAAGCTGGATCTAGGGAAATCCGTTGCTCAGGCTATTTTTCATTCGTATGTGGCACTTCAAAAGGGAAGAATCATCCCGGAATCTGTACAGGAATTGACGGGAATTACCCACTCCCTTCTTGAAGGTGCTCCGGATATTGATGAGGTGTTACTACTATTCTTGCGGTTCATCGAGGATCGTGTGATCGTTGCCCATCATGCGGGATTTGACGTTCGTTTTTTGAATGTCGCACTTCGCAAAAAGTATGGTATTGAACTAGATAGTGTGGTGTTGGATACGGGAAAAATCGCCATGTTGCTACACCCGTTCAAAAAGTATCCGACACTCGACTGGCTACTTGCGTTGTATGAAATCCCGATTCATGAACGGCACTCTGCCGAGGGAGATGCATTGATGACGTTGGAACTTTTTTGTCGGG
>JAJZAS010000176.1 GCA_021799325.1 Bacillota bacterium
ACGAGTATCGCATTGTAGAATTTGGCCCTGGTGACGGGGATTTTGCGATCAGCGTGCTTACGGCATTACTT
Source organism: Bacillota bacterium (assembly GCA_021799325.1). Classification (GTDB taxonomy): domain Bacteria; phylum Bacillota; class Bacilli; order Alicyclobacillales; family SLC66; genus JAJZCL01. Next base: position 72 of record JAJZAS010000176.1, read on the forward strand.
CGTATGGATGATCGAATGATCCATTATGCAGGAATTGAAGTGTCCCCAGCAGGGCGTGAGCGGTTGGCGGACAAGCTACAGGAGTTAAGGGATACGGCATCAGATAATAGGCTGGATGTGAGTGTTTATGGTTCATTGGACGAGCTGAAAAAGTGTCAGCCAGATGCTTGGGACGGCTGCTTTGTTTTTGCCAATGAGTGGCTGGATGCGTTCCCCTGTGATGTGGTCAGAGTTTCGAGGAACGGCCTCGTAGAGTCTTTATGGGTAAGTAAAACGATCGAAACGCCACCTCCTTCATCTGACGTAGCAGGACCATTTCAGGGAGAGCACCTACAAACGGAGTGGAAGGAATCAAGGGACCTCTATTTACTCTCGTATGTGAAAGAATGGATGATGCCACTTTTTCAAGATTACGAGGAAGACCAAATGGTGGCAGAGGTGTCTCTAGAAAGTCTGGCTGCAGTCATGCATGTGGTTGAAAAAATACGCCCAAGGGTCATGGCGCTTGTCGACTATGGCGGGTTTACCGTTGATGTTATAGGGCCAGATCGACCAAATGGATCGCTTCGCGCATACCGGGATCATCAATTGGTGGATCACTTTTTGGATTGGCAAGGACTGGTCGACTTGACCTATGATGTGGATTTTAGTCCTGTCATTTCCTTGTTGCAACAGATGGAGTACGGAACTTCATTGAAAAAACAGGGCATGTTTCTGGTGACTCAACCTTTCTTTGAGCGGATCGTAAATGAACGAGCTGCAAGTGATCCGAGTGTCTATCAAGCCATTAAGACACTCGTATTGCCTGGGGGAATGGGGGAACGATTTTTTGTACTGCTTGCAGAAAGGGGATATCAGAAGTAGTGTATGGACGATTAGCTGTGATTTTGTTTATTGCCGCCGCTTTCTTTATACTACTTGGATTAATAAAGTTTCATCTTATCTGAAATAAGTAGTGTTGACCCTACTCATCTTGCATATACATGGGCTTATAGAACCTGAGTGCAGAGGGGGGAGAGGCACCCGACAATGAGACAAGATGCATGGACGTATGAGGATGATACCATTTTAGCGGAAACAACGCTGAGGCACATCCGGGATGGCAGCACACAACTCGCGGCTTTTGAAGAAGTCGCGAAAGCATTGAACCGCACACCGGCAGCCTGCGGCTATCGTTGGAACGCCAATGTGAGAAGACAGTACATGGATAACATCGGAATGGCAAAGCAGAAAAGAAAAGAACGAAAAGAAGAGATGGAGGTAAATGGATTTTCTGCTGACGACGAGCCTGAGCGGATGCAAGTGACACTCACTTGGACAGAGGTACTAAGGTTTTTAAGGAACCAGCGTAGGGATTTTCAAACGCTGCAAAACCGCATCAAGCAATTGGAAAAGGATGTTGAAATCGCAAATTTTGAAACTGATCGGCTGAGTCAGGAAAAACAGGAGTTGGAAGCGCAGATACACAAACTATCTGATGAGTATAAACTAATTAACGATGATTACAGGGCATTGCTAGGGATCGTGGAACGCGCTCGGGAACGGGTACTTGGCATGCCACATGATGCGTAAAGCAAAAAGGGCTGTCACCCATAGGAGAACAGCCCTTTTGGATATTAATTTTATTTGTTAAGTCCCGCGAAGTACTCCGCTACTTGGCTCCAATTCACCACATTCCACCAAGCGGAAATATAATCCGCGCGCTTGTTTTGATACTTCAGATAATAGGCATGCTCCCATACATCAAGCCCCAAAATGGGGGTAAAGCCATCCGAATAGGGGCTATCTTGGTTAGCAGAACTGGTGACGCTGAGTTTGCCTGATTCGTCAGCTACCAGCCAAGCCCATCCACTGCCAAAACGGGTAGCTGCCGCTTTCGAGAATTGATCCCTGAATCCATCAAAGCTTCCAAATGCGCTGTCAATGGCTTTGGCCAAATCTCCTGTAGGAGTGCCGCCGCCTTTTGGACCCATCACAGACCAGAATAAACTGTGGTTGACAAAACCGCCGCCATTGTCGCGAACTGCGCTACGGCCTGCTTCGGGTACATCGTTCAAATGACGCAGAATATCCTCGGCAGATTTTGTTTGCCAATCGGGATAACTTTCAAGTGCTGCATTTAGGTTATTCGTATATGCCACATGGTGACCATCATGGTGAACCGTCATGGTTTTCGCGTCGATATACGGTTCCAGTGCGTCCACTGCGTAAGGTAGTGCCGGTGTTTGAAATGCCATCATGAATTCCTCTCTTTCTCTTTTCAAAAATTGGCGATAGCATGGAAATAAAAACCTTTCCAGCGACAACACAATTATAGCACAAATGGATCATGCATGACCAATAAATGCCTCAATTAGAGAAAGAAAATCCTATTATTCGTCAACTTGTGTGACAGTAAGGCCAGGCGGAATCCAGATATAGGGATTTTCTCCGCGATCACGCATCGCATTGTATTTGACTGGTTCAAAACCGAGAAGAATAAAGAACGATTGGGACTGGCGTCTGACGTTGACTTTGATCGGTTCGCCTAGTGACTTCGCGAATTCTACGAGCGCTGTACCGTATCCTCGTCCTTTGTAACCGGTCAGTACCTCCAACTTCCACAATTCGTAGTGGTCGCTTGGGGGATTGAAGTACTGGTCGTATTTGGCGCTAATAAAATACAGGCTCATCCTCGCCACCAGTTTGCCATCTTCATAGATACCATAAAATGGGCTGTCCACACTGTTCTCAATCATGTTTTCATTTAAATCTTCCTGCATGGACAATTCCTCAAGTCCGTTCTCACGAAAACGCTTGAATTCTTCTAGTGTCTTAAAGTTGACTTTAAGTCTCTCCACGATCGCCATTCATTAATTCCTCCTTATCCAATTAATTATTATTATACACTTCTTGTCCTGATTTCCGTATGTCGCGTGCGATTCTGTCTGTCACATACATAAGTCGTTTAAAAAAACGCCAATTTATCCAAGTAGGAGGTGGGATGGGATTGAAGTTTCGATGGGCGGGAGCGGCGTTAGTGATATTAGGGTCCGTATTCTCTACCGGATGTTTTGACCGTTCAGAGCTTGAAGAGCAGGCGTTTTTGATTATGCTGGGTTTTGATAGCCCCAAACCGGATGAGGTGAATGTCATTGCAAGTGTCGCAATTCCGAGCAAACTCTCCGGAACAAGCGGTCAGGGAGGATCATCGGGAGGCGGAGACTTTGAGCAGGGGACGCCGCTTGTGGCGGCAAAAGGCAGGACCATCAATGAGGCGTTGTCCCTCATGAATACAGGCATCGAGCGAAAAATCAATCTATCCCACTTGAGTGCCATAATCTTTAGTGAAGATACCGCCAAGCAAGGTTTGCTACCTTATTTGCGCACCCTTTCTCGATACCGGGAGTTTCGACGTAATCATTATCTTTTTATTAGCCACGGTGACCTGATCGAACTGATGCAAAGCCAAAAGCCGTTGCTTGAGCTGTCTGCCACCAGGTATATCGAAGATTTGCATTTAACCAATCGCAGTCTCGGTTACGCGCCAAGCGTTCAAGTAGAGCAATATTTAAATGCCCTGTACTCACCAGTGGTCGATCCGGTTTTGCCAGTGCTCAGTGTCAATGAGCAAAAAACAGAGAAGAAAAACAAGAAGCTTCATTTTTCTCCTGGGCATATTGACAGATTGGGAGGAAATCCAGTGGAGTGTGTAGGCACCGCTATTTTTCAAAAAGATAAAATGGTGGGAATGTTAGATGGAATGGAAACGAGGTACTTACAACTGCTAAACGGCTCAATCAAGCGAATTGAAATTGCCGTGCCATCGCCGTACCAGCATCGCACCTATCTGTCTGTCGGAATCCGACCTAGCAAAACTACCACAAAAGAAATCATCCTAAAAGGGACCAACCGGCATATCAAAATCCAGCAAAATTTGGAGGCTGAACTTTTGGGTGATCAGGGAAATATATCCTATGTCGATGAAAAAAATCGCGCTGTTTTGGAAAAAATGATTGGAGATTCTGTACAGAAGTATGAGGATC
>JAJZAS010000177.1 GCA_021799325.1 Bacillota bacterium
ATGGAAAGGCGGATCGCCATCATGATACCGAGTGCAAGGCTGATGGTGAAGGTCATCATTAGCGAGTTGACGCTAAGCATGAGGAGTACCCAAGCCGACTTGGCAGCAGGGGGAAGCGGGGAGATGCCAATGATCCCTTGGGTGGTGGATAATTTCAAAGACTGGTAGCCGATGATCGTCTGTGAGGTAGTGAACACCAGCATGTACAATAGGCCGAGCCCTAAATTTCTCGCAAAATCAGCACTGCCGCCAATAAAAGCAGTCATGATAAACATCAGTTGAACAGCGATGGAGATGATCAGCGGAAACCAGTTTTGAAAATAGCGATATTGTCGCTTCATTATATATAGTTGCCAACGAATGATAAATGCGGTCAAATGTTATACCCCTTCTCGTGTCAGCATGAAAAAGTAATCTTGAAGGTGACCGTGGGACTTTAGCCAATCTTCACCGATTCTTTGGTCAGCAAGCAAGGTGCCTCTGGAGAGAATCAACACCCGGTTGCATAGTCCTTCTGCCATTTCGAGAAGGTGGGTGGAGAGAAGTATGGAATTTCCGGCAGCGACATACTCCCGAAAAACGTTTTGCATTTCAATCGTACCGTCAGGGTCGAGGCCCACAGTCGGCTCGTCTGCCATCAGTATTTTAGGCTCGTGCACGAGCTGCGCAATCAATGCAATTTTTTGCTGCATGCCGTGTGAGTATTGATCGGCGCGCTTATGAACCGCGCCAGTTAGCCGGAATTTTTCCACATACGGTTCGGCGCGTTTTTTTGCTGTTGTCCCGTCCACGCCGTACATTCCTGCGACAAATTCCACATATTCAATCCCTGTCAAATAGGGGATGATCATCGGTTGCTCCGCCACGTACCCGAATTGCCTGCGGGCTTCAATGGGGGAATCGGCAATGTCGTAATTGAGGTACTTGACGTTGCCTTTTGTCGGTTGCTGGAGTCCGGTCAATATTCGAAGCGTGGTGCTTTTTCCCGCTCCATTGGGTCCTAACAGACCTACTAATTCACCGGCATGGATTTCTGCCGTGAAATTTTTCACTGCTTCAAGCGTTCCGTAACTTTGTTGCAAATTCTGCGCATGCAGGATAGGTGTGTTCAAATGGTATGCCCCTTATCGTCATGATCAAGATCATTATAATAGTAAAAATCTTTTTACAAAATGTAAATAACATCTCACTTTACAAAGCCGTCTGAGAAGCGCAACATGGGATTGGTGCAACAGGTTTAACACTTAAACTATCCGTATGGGAGTGAAAAACATGACCTGGTATGCCATTCTTGCGAGTTTTCTGGGGACAGGTGTGGAGTTTGTGGAAGCGCTAACCATCATCATGGCGGTTGGCGTCATTCGCGGCTTCAAAAGTTCATTGCTCGGGGCATTCAGTGCCGCGGTGGTGTTAGGACTATTAATAGTTATCATTGGGGAACCACTCATCAAATTGATCCAATTATTCTATGTGCAACTGATCGTGGGACTTTTTATGCTGCTTTTTGGGATCCGCTGGTTGCGAAAAGCCATCTTGCGCTACGCTGGGCTGAAATCAGTCCATAATGAAGCAGAGAGTTATCAAAAGGAGATGGAGCGTCAGAAAAAAGCAGGTTCCGTCTCGTCAGGTGTTGATCGCTTTGCTTTTGTCACCGCATTTAGCGGGACGTTTCTTGAAGGGATGGAAGCGGTTTTTATCGTGATCACCCTTGGTCTTAGCACCAAATCGATGGCATCAACCGTTCTTGGCGCCATCCTTGCCACGATCGTGGTGATTCTGGCAGGACTACTCCTGCGTTCTCCGCTAACGAAAATTCCCGAGAATACGATGAAGTTCATCGTCGGATTGATGCTGACGAGCTTTGGTGCCTTTTGGCTGGGTGAGAGTTTTCACGTGAAATGGCCGCAAGCAGATTTGTCCATTCTATATATGGTGGTCACGTTGCTGGTATTTTCCTTTCTCATCGTAATCCGTATAAAAAGTGTGCTCAAGCAAAGGCAAGTGGTGACTTTGCATGTGAGGGGGACGGCAAAATGAGAGCGATCAAGAAGCTTTGGGGACTGCTTTATGATGACGCGAGGCTTGTCGTCACGCTGGTGGTGGCGTTGTTGCTTTCTCTTCTCTTAAAGTTGCTAAATTTGCCCACAATTGCGGCTATCGTAATCTGGTTGGGTTTGGTAGTATCGTTGTGGATATCGATTGAACATGAACTGTCTTTGAAACGCTCATCAAAACGCTCATCGTAATGATTCGGCAACACGAGGGGGAAGAAGTATGCAGTACGTTTCACTCGAAGAAGCCATGCAAAAGATTCAATCAGGTCATCGGATTTATTTGCAGGGGATGTCTTCCACACCGCATCATCTCATGGATGGGATAGCGGTTAGAGGCCGTGAATTAGAAAATATCAATTTATATCATTTGCACCTGGAGGGGCCGACTCCCTGGATACACCCCGATCTTGCGAAAAGGGTTCACGATATTTCGCTTTTTGTGGGAGCCAATCTTCGCGATGCGGTCAACGATGGAAGGGCCTCCTATGTTCCGTTATTTCTCTCTGAAGTGCCATGGTTTTTAACACAGCCACAGTTCCGTCCGCATGTCGTGTTGTTAAATGTCAGTCCTCCTGATCGACACGGCTATGTCAGTCTTGGACCGACACTCGAGGCGACACTTGCTGCCATCAGTCAGGCGGACCTTGTCATTGCCCAAATCAATCAACACGTTCCACGTGCGTTAGGTGACGCATTAATTCCGCTCAGTTCCATCGACTTTGCAGTGAAATGGGATGAACCGCTCTCTGCCACCACTTCAAAACCTGCGGATCCTCTCACAGATAAGATCGGCAATCATGCGGCGAACCTGATCCCTGATCGGGCCACGCTACAGCTTGGCATCGGACAAATTCCGGATGCAGTATTGCGGCAGTTGAGGGATCATAAGGATTTAGGCGTGCACAGTGAAATGATTTCAGACGGCGTGCGAATGCTTTCGGAACGGGGAGTCATCACCGGTGCTTACAAGGAAACAGACCCCGGCAAGATTGTCGCTACGTTTGCCATGGGATCACAGGATCTATTCAAGTTTATAGATGATAATCCAGAGGTTTCGATCCGCTCGGTCGATTACACCAACAATACCTCTGTCATTCGCAGGAATCCCAGAATGATTTCGGTCAATTCCGCGATTGAAGTGGATTTGACGGGGCAGGTGGTGGCAGAATCGATTGGCGCCCACATCATGTCGGGCGTGGGAGGACAGATGGACTTCGTTCGCGGCGCCAGCCTTGCTCAAGAAGGGAAGTCCATTATAGCGCTCCCTTCGCGCACTGCAAAAGGGGTGTCGCGGATCGTTCCTACCGTTCATTCCGGTGCTGGCGTGACCACGACAAGAAACCACGTGCAGTACGTCATTACCGAGTACGGGATTGCGGAACTTCATGGCAAAACGCTGGAAGAACGCGCACGGCAGTTGATTCAGGTGGCGCATCCGGAAGATCGGGAAGCACTCATGCAGGAAGCGAAAAAACTATTCCCGGCTTTTTAATCTGAGTTATAATCAATCCATGAATTCTACTTTTCGACTTCCGCGACCGGTATTCTTTTTGTTTATTGGGTATGCCGTGAACTTCTTTGGGTCCGGCATGACCATGCCTTTTTTGATGATTTACCTTCACAGTGAGCGGCATATACCGCTCGGTTTGGCTGGGCTAGTCATCAGTTTCGCCAGTTTGGTCGGGGTGGTTGCCACACCGCTAGTGGGGTATGCGGTGGATCGTTTGGGAAGTTACAAGGTATTGGTGCTTTCTTTATTGGTGCTATCCGTTGGTACTATCGGTTATGCGTTATCGATCAACGTGTTCGTCGCGTTCTTGTCTTCGCTTTTTGTGGGGCTTGGCAATGCGGCCATGTGGAATGGGCTCTCGTCAAAGTTGGCGGTTCTCGCAGGAAAAGAAGAGCGATCCCGCTACTTTGGTATCTCGTATGCCGTGCAGAACCTGGGGATTGGGTTTGGCTCACTTATCTCCGGGTTTTTGTTACACTC
>JAJZAS010000178.1 GCA_021799325.1 Bacillota bacterium
TCAGTTATCCGGGGTTATTTAATGAGTATCAGCAATTTGTTTTATCTGAATCGTCAATGAAGAAATGACGGCTGGGTTACTTGTCAAAGAATGTTTGGTTGCCTTTTTATTTTTTGCGACATACGATTGCTAGGATTACCATAAGGGGATGATTTATCGTGGGCATGCAAGTCTTGGGGGATCTGGAGATCACATCATTAAGTGCAGCGCTACATGTAGCGCCTGTTCTCTATTCCATTTTAATGCTACGTGAACCACATTGTTTATTGGTTTGTGATACTGAGAAAGTGCTTTTTTCAGCATATAGTGATCAATTTGACTTACATATTCGAGAAAGAGATCCTATCAATCCTAAATGGGTTATTTCAGATGCTATTAAAAATCAGTCTCCCCATAAAGAATGGGTCAGCATCGAACATTCTACGCTGGGGGTGGCTTATATAGGTTATGCTGCTCCATTATTTAATGAACATCAAGATTTAATCGGTGCCATGGGATGGTATACCACGACTCACATGGAAGAGATTCGCAAGGAATTGGCTGACATTAATCATGTGATGCATGAGATTGATTCAGCGGGTCATTTGATTGCTTCAGGTGCCATGACTTTGGTGAGTGAAGGAGAGCAACTGACCGAAGTGGCGAATCATCTCCAAGAACGATCAAAAAACTTATTGGAAACCAGTCATTTGCTGCATGAAATATCCAATAAAACTCAAATATTAGGTCTTAATGCGGCAATAGAATCCGCACGTGCTGGGGAATATGGACGTGGATTCAGTGTCGTGGCTCAAGAAGTAAGGAGTTTGGCAACGGAGGCCAAGGATTCTACGAAAAAGATTGATGAAGAGATCGAAATGATACAAACGTCCATTAACATGGTACAAGAGAATGCTTCGCATAATTCGTCGTTTTCTGAAGAAATAACCGCTAGTATCGAAGAATTGGTGAGTTCAATCTCTTCCGTTCGATCATCGGTAGAAAAAATCAATGAATGGAACCAGATGCATTAGATTGACATAGAAGTCATCTCAATATACAATCACTCTAATAAATAAAACTAATCCGATAAGAGTGGTGTGAATTAAAATGGCGGATGTGACGTTTCATGCAGAGGTTGTTTTATCAGAAGGTGTACGGTCGATTGCTACGATTGGAGAGCATCAAATCATCATAGATGAACCTGTTTCTCTGGGAGGAACCGATCAGGGGCCGAATCCGGTTGAATATGTACTTGCCAGTCTTGGTGGGTGCATCAATGTTCTCGTGTCTAGCTTTGCAAAACTGCATAAGGTGGAAATAAAGCATTCCAAAGTGCATGTGGAGGGAGACCTCGATCCCGATGGATTTTTAAAGGCAAATTCCAGTGTGCGACCCGGATTCCAACAAATTCGTTATCATATAGAGATTGATTCTCCATCTGATCCTGTAAAAGTTCGGGAATTAATAGACCACGTGGAAAGAGTTTGCCCGGTCAAGGATACGCTTAGTGGAGTGCCGGTCGTCTCAATTGATGAAGTCACGGCTCAGTAGGTAAGTTATCTTACATGAGTGAGTGAAACTTCATTCGGCTACTATTTATTTTGCGCAAAATTGCTCGATTTACATGCTCTTCTGTTTGCACAGGAGGGCATGTTTCTATATAATAATCATTCCACTAGTGTGTCGGCGTGTTTGCCTGTTTCGATTGAATTTGCATAGTAAGGTGAAAAAGAATGCGACTAACAGTACAACAATCAATCATTAACAAAGCGTTTCGCGAAAACAAAAGTCCTTTTGAAAGGGACGTGGATGTATTTCGATGGTCCGGAATGACGAAAGTCAGAAGCCAAAATACTGGAAAGACGTATGAGGTTGAGATCAATCTTTCTCTGAAGACCAATCCTCGACTCGCAGACCAGGTTGCCATGTGTCTCCTTAAATCAGATGGCATCCGAATGGAGGATCTACTAATTGTGGGGATGATCGATCCAAAATTGGATGGATCCATTGAGATGAAAGGGTTGCCCAAAGATAAAATGGAAACGAATCTAGGGAAATTGATTAAGATGCTAAACAAACCATCGGATTCGAGAATGTAACGCGTCTGAGAGGTGTCTTGATTTGGCGGCGACGTATAACTCACTGTTTTTAGTAACTATTGTTGCTTTGCTAAGCCCATGGTTGTCTTCGCGGATATTTAGGGGATTAGTTCCTGCGGTAGTCATCGAAATCCTGATGGGGATTTTGATAGGAAATAGCGGTTTTCACATCGCCCAATCGACAAAGTACGTGAATTTTATGGCAGAATTCGGATTTTCCTATTTGATGTTCCTATCAGGGTTGGAACTGGATTTTGATTTGATATTTGAGAAAAAAAAAGCTACTGGAAAACCACCATGGATTTTAGGTATCACTTTCTTTCTAGCGACTTCGATTATTTCTTATTTCGTAGCGCTAATTTTATTTTATGTAGGTTGGATCCAACATCCATTCGTTGTTGGATTAGTGCTTAGCACCACATCAACTGGCATTTTGCTGCCTGCTCTAAAAGAAAAGGGCTGGATCAGTGATCCGTTCGGGCAACAACTTATGGTGTTCGGTTTACTAGCGGACATGATTACGCTGCTCGCCATCACGGCATACGTGGCATTCCATACCAGTGGAAATGCATTCAGCATCTTGCTAGTCATGGTTCTGCTTATGTTCTTTGTCGTGATCTATAGGGTACTACGATATGTGGCTAAAACCAGAGGATTTTCCAGTATTGAGAATGCCACTAGCGAAATGGGGCTTCGCGGTTCGTTTGCCCTTATCTTAATGTTTTTGGCATTTTCTGAGACATTGGGAACTCAAGTAATTGTTGGTGCTTTTCTTGCGGGTGCCATTATTTCTCTCCTTTCTAAAGGGCAATCTACGCTCACTACGAAACTAAATTCCATCGGGTATGGATTTTTGCTACCCATCTTCTTTGTCAATGTGGGGATGAAATTTAGCATTCAAGCCTTGGATTCTCGTCCCGTATTTTGGATCATGATGATTGTTTTACTCCTGACGATGTTTTTGAACAAGGTGCTACCATCGCTATTCTTTTTAAGAAGGTTTCCCATAAAGCAACGAATGGCTGGCGGAATGTTGCTGAGTTCTCGCCTAAGCCTTATTATTGCAGCCAGTCAAATTGCGGTTCAAATTGGAGCTTTGGACAGTGCCACCGCAAATGGCCTCATTTTGCTGGCCATTGTGACTTGTCTTGTTTCACCAATGGTGTTCACTCGCTTGATTCGCGGCTTTACTCCGGCAGAATTGCCTTTATCATCTATTTCTGAAATCAAACTTGGCACGAATACGCTCCCAGAGGGATGGGTCGTCGGCTCAGTAGAGGTGAGGTCACGCAAAGTGGATTCCACCCCAATGCGCTCTTTACGATTGCCCCAGGATGTGCTGTTCGTGTCTATTATACGTGGGGATGAACGCATCATACCCCGTGGTCATACGATTTTAGAGCAATTCGATGTGGTACAGGTGTTAGGGCATCCTGATGCTATCCGCCGTATCAGAAGTCAGTTGGAAGGGTAACTGTCTTGGCTAGTGAGATAGTAACAAAAAGGCGCACCAATCGGCACGCCAAATTCAATGCGAGATACGCTTTCTTCATCTAAAGGTACGACTCTTATTCTACTCTTCGTCCCAGACTTTGACTTCTTTCATCCGGTCGCCCTGCCGAATCTGTTCCACAAAGTCGAGGCCTTCGAGCACCTTGCCAAATGCAGTGTGGACGCCGTCCAAATGAGAGGTTGCCCTCCTATCATGCACGATAAAAAATTGCGAGCCGCCCGTATCTTTACCTGCATGTGCCATGGATAATATACCTCGTTCATGCTTGATCGGGTTGCCTTTTGTTTCGCACTTAATCGTATATCCTGGGCCGCCAGTGCCATCCCCTCTCGGGCATCCGCCTTGCGCCACAAAGCCCGGAATCACCCGGTGAAAGGTAAGACCGTCATAAAAGCCGGAATTGGCTAGTTTTTCAAAGTTGGCTACGGTTCCC
>JAJZAS010000003.1 GCA_021799325.1 Bacillota bacterium
GGGAGTTGCCCGAGCCGTTCCCGGTACGTTTCCAAAATTCGCAGGTTTCTTCTCACGTATCGTAACTGTTGCCCAATAGCCCGGCGCCATGCGCTCGCACTCTTTCGTCGCTGTTTGGCCACCGCCAAATAAGCTCGTCTCGCTTTCTGGCGGTACGTGCGTGGTTTGCGCTGTTGCCCCAAGTCTGGTGCATGGAGACGATCAATCATCCTCTCCAACTTCTCCCGCGCCTCGTTCAATAGCGTCAGATCCGTAGGGTACGCGATGTCTGCTGGGACACACGTCGCATCGAGCAGCAACTTGCCCTGATGTGTCTCCAGTTCTTCTTCGGTGAAGGTCTTCTTGGATCGTTTCCGATTTGGTGTGTCATCAATATTAGTGGATCCTCCACCCTTCGAGTTCCCGTCATGATCATCATCTTGGTGTTCTTGTGCCTTTACTTCCTCTTCTGCTTCCAGCACCCACTCATTCACTTGCTGAAGCACTTCTGCGTTGAGCCGTTTGCGGAAATACGTTATCAGGGAAGGATGGAAGGGAGGCTCGAATTGAAAGCCTGACAACCCTATAAAATACTGCAAATAGGGATTTTCCACGATCTGATCCACCGTCTCTCGATCGCTGAGTCCTAAACGTTCCTGAATAATGAGCGCACCTAGGGCCGTGCGTATCGACACTGCTTTCTTGCCTCGATTCAACGATCGCAGTTGGCGACGATAGTGGACCTCCACTTTTGCCCAGGGGATCAAAAGCGCGAGCCGCACCCAACGGTTATTTTCGTTTAAATGGCCTTCAAAGGGAAGAAAGAATTCACTAGGCAACAAGATTTGATGTTCGGAATGACGGTACAAGATGAACCCTCCATGTGCATGGATTTTTAGCGATAATGCTCAAATTTCATGCACATTACTTCGACAAATGAAGGCAAAAGTCCTTTAAACCTAAGGGATTTCGAATTCTTCAGCAAGCCCTATTTATAAAAATCGCGGTTTTTGGCAATCCACTCTTTTTCATTATCCGGAACAAAATCTTCCTGAAAAATAGCGGAAACGGGGCAAACCCCTTCGCAAGCGCCACAATCGATACAAGTATCTGGGTCGATCAAATAGGTTTCCCCTGCGTCATGGATTGCATCGACAGGGCATGCTTCCACACAGGACGCGTCTTTTGTTCCTATGCATGGTGATGTAATGACAAATGCCATCGTTAATCCCTCCTCAACACTCACTCTAATACCATTCTGTCTAAAGGGTTATGTTATTAATCACAGCAGTTGAAGGTGTGATGCGCCTCACAACGTGATTTTTTACGATGAGCCATAATTAACCCGTCACTAAAATTTAACGGGTGAGTAAAGGAGAAGAAAATCGATGAATATTGAGAATGCAGCCATTGTGATTGACGTCAGGCAATTTGCGCCTGTTTATAAGCATCAAATTATTTTTGCAGCCTGGGAAGCCTTAACAAATGGTGCCAAGATGTATCTCATCAATGACCATGATCCAAAGCCTTTGTATTACCAATTAGCGGCAGAGTATCCCGGTTCGTTCAGTTGGAATTACATTGAATCAGGTCCGGAAATCTGGCGGATTGAAGTGCTGAAGTCGCTCGAAGGGCAAAGCGGGAACGTGGCAAAATAGGAGGGGAATCAATTGGCACACCAAATCGTTGAACTAGATGTTAGAGAAATGCTGCAAACAAAACAAGATCCATTTGAACGGATCATGGCGACAGTTCAGCAATTGACGGAAAATGACGTATTGGAGTTGCACGCGACATTTCGACCGGAACCACTGTTAAAAGTATTGGGTAGACAAGGGTTTCGTCACGCCATCGTCGAAAAATCGCCTGATCATGTGATGGTTCAGTTTTATAAAAGTAAGGAAGAGTTGCCACTATTCCATTTGGATAACCGGGGACTCGAACCGCCGCAACCAATGGTGCGTACCCTTGAACTTCTCGATCAAGAAGAAACGTGTCAGAACGGTACGATGGGCGTAGAAATCTGGAATGAACGCGTACCTGCGTTGCTTTTGCCGGAACTCTCTGAACGCTCATTTCAATTTCAGGTGACGGATGAAGAAGAAGGAACTGTAAGAGTAAAAATCTGGCGCGATCAGTAAGAAAGGGTGTGAACAAAGTGCATACACCAGCACGCACACCTTCGGGAGGGATTACAACCAGTCAGTCTCCTCCCTTTTCTCTTCCCATTCGTTACATGTTATTGGGGATGGTCGGCTTTATTGTTTTCGCAGTCGATCTGGTGGTGCAATCAAGCGGGCTGAACGGTCACACCACGTTTCTTCCCAATATCGTCGCATTAACTCATCTATTGACACTTGGGTCGCTGCTCGCTTTTGTCATGGGAGCTGTGTATCAACTTTCGACCGTGGCATTTCTTATTCCGATCAAAACAGTCAGGCTCGCAAAGTGGAATTTTTGGCTATATGGTATCAGCATTGTGGGACTTATCGTCTCCATGATGGTCTGGTGGGTAATGGGTCTGATGGTTTTTGGGACGTTGGCGGTCATCGCCATCTATCTTTACTCCATCATCATCATCTGGTCGATCTCAGTGAGCAAGGTACGCGGTGCGATGCAATGGTTCGTACTGTCAGCCCATATCTATTTGATCGTGGCAGTTAGTTTAGCGCTTTTACTCATTATATCGTTTCTTGCACCAGGGTTTCTCGCAAATGTTTATCAACCGCTACTCCTCTCCCATATCGTTTTTGCTGCGGGTGGCTTTTTCACTTTTCTCGTGATGGGTTTCAGTTTCAAGCTATTGCCTATGTTTACCTTATCTCACGGCTTTTCAACCTCCAGGCAAAAATGGACCTTGATTCTGGCCCATATGGCCCTTTGGGCATTTGTTGCAGGTATTTGGCTTAATTTGCGGAGTGTGCTTTGGATCGCAGGGATCATAGCGATTGCGACATTTATTAACCACCTATTTGATTTAAGGGGAATCATGAAAAAACGCCTGCGTAAAAATACGGAGGCGCCGATATATGCGGTGTTAGTGGCTACTTACATCGGGGGATTTGTATTTCTGCTACTTTTTGTTCAGTTGGGAGTGGCACTTCAAATAACTGGTTGGCAGGAGATCGTGACTTTTTATCTGATGGGATGGGTCACCTTGACGGTGATGGGATTTGCCTATAAAATCATTCCTTTTTTAATCTGGAATGAACGATTCAGCAAAAAAGTGGGGAAAGAGAAAACCCCCATGATCGCTGATTTACTTCACCCTAATCGAGCTCGGCTAGTGTTGATTGGATTTTTGGTAGGGCTGGTGTTCCTTACCGTTTTTTCGTTGATCTCCTGGATGCCAGGAACCATGATAGGGACATTGCTCATCGGAGTGTCATTAGTAGTATTTTCCATTCAGTTGTTACGTGTGGTGGATCTAAAAAAAGTGGGAAAGGAGCTTTAGGCACATGATTGATCTGGAAGAAGTGAGGGAAAAACTAAAAGAAGTCTACGACCCAGAAATTGGCATAAACGTTGTGGATCTAGGCCTGATCTATAAACTCGAAGAGGTGGAAGAAGGTACACTCCACATTGAAATGACCATGACGACACCCGGGTGCCCTGCGCACGATAACATCAGCCAGGCAGTGGAATGGACAGCGGCACTTGCATCGGGGGTAGGGCTTGTAAGAGTGGACGTGGTCTGGGACCCACCGTGGTCACCGGAAAAAATGTCTGAAGCTGCGCGTGAACAGCTTCATTTTTAAGGAATGTAGGTGATGATCATGCCAACCATTTCACTTCAGTTTCGCGAACAGGCGGTCACAAGTCTTTTTAAAAAAGACGATAGTAAATTTGTACAACTCTCTTTTGAACCAGGACAAACGCTGGCGGCACACAAAACAGACCACAATCTAGCGGTTTTAGTGTTAAACGGAAAAATTAATTTTGGGATCCATGATGAAAAATTGACTTTGGAACCGCTGGAAATGTTGATGGTCGAGCCAAGTGTCGAGCACAGTGTCGAGGCGCTGGAGAAGTCGACAGTGTTACTTGTCCTAACTCCCACATCAGCGATAGAATCAGTGGTGTCAAATAAGGGCAAGCGAGTGCTGGAACACGAAGGGGTATTCTTGCATCCCGAATTGATCGAACAAATCGCTCCTGAGATCCGCTTTTTTGTGGAAGACCACATTGAACTGTGCCAGATGGTGGAAGTGACGGACAAAGACCCAGGTCTTGAAACATGGAAGCCTTTGCTCTCAAAAATCGGTGCAGAATTGGATCGGCACTTTGTGCTTGAAGAAAAAGTCTTGTTTCCTCGCATGGCAAAGCATGTCGGAGGCATGGATTTGGGACCAGTGGCAAGGCTAATAGAAGAGCATCGTAAAATCGAAAAGCTTCACAACGAAGCGAATGAATTTCTGACTACCTACGAAGCGCTGAAAGACAGCCACGTATTAACGCTTTTAACCAATAAAATGGATGATTTGACACTCACGCTTTTGAACCATTTGGGCAAAGAAGACAGTCATTTGTTTCCCATGGCCAGTCGCCTGATGACACCAGAAGAAAAAGCAGAAATTGCAAAGGAATTGGCAAGTTTTAAGTGATCATGAAGAGGATCACTTTTCTCAATGAATAGTCCGTCTTTCAAACGAGACGGACTATTTTGTTGAATCATGATGACAATCGCCGTATTATGCCAAAAAGTGATATGATCATTTTGTCAACATAATAAGGGGGTAGACCAAAAAGTTGTTCACTGGTACTGCATGGATCCATCCTGTACTCATTATATTATCGATCATCGCCATATTTTTTGCCTTTGCCAATTTCTCCAATATCAAAAAGATCGTTATCGGACGTCCCATGCGTTCGAAAGAACTGAATGCCAGCCATAATAAACTCTTTTGGTTGATAGCATTGCCCATATTGTCAGCAGACCTGTATTCGTCTGTAGCTTATGGACCAGAAGCGGGCATTTCAGAACTGGCCTACTTGGGTCCTGATTCAAAGTGGCTGGTCATCCCGATCACTCTAACGACAGTTGTACTGCTATGCGTCTTGATTGTGTCGTACATTATGGGAGTGATCGCCTATCCCAACGGTGGTGGAGCTTATGCCATTGCCAAAGACAATTTCAAGACATCCTATATGTCACTTCTTGCCGCAAGCGCGCTGCTGATTGACTACGTGCTTACTGTCGCAGTCTCTGTTTCTGCTGGAATTCAAGCTATTGGTTCTGCCTATCCGGGGATTTCCAATTATGAAACACTACTCGCGATTCTTTGCGTGTTTTTTATGCTGGTGGTCAATTTACGAGGAGTTTCCGAGTCTGCCTCTATCTTTGCTTGGCCAACATTTTTGTTTATGGCAAGCATGCTGTTTTTAATTGGATTTGGCATGTTTAAAGGCACCCAGCATGGTTTTGTGCAACCGACAACGCCGCCATTTGGAGTTGCTCCGCAAGGACTAACTATCCTTTTGATCCTAAAGGCTTTCAGTTCTGCCTCTTCTTCATTGACAGGTATCGAGACCATCTCTAATTCCGTACCTGTATTTCGTGAACCGAGGACCAAGGGGGCCATTAAAGCTTACATCACACTGGGATTGATTACTGGAATCACGTTGACCGGTTTTGCATTTTTGCTTTATCTCAATGGCATTTCGGTTAACCCCAACAACACCATGTTGTCACAATTATTGATCGTGTATTTTGGACATGGGGTCATCTATCAGATCATCATTTGGTCGACGTTTATCGTATTAATTTTGGCTGCCAATTCGACATTTACAGGTTTTCCTCAATTGGCGGCACTGGTCGCGGCAGACCGCTTTTTGCCTAGAGCCCTCACGCTAAGGGGAGACAAACTGGGCTATTCAAACGGCATGATTGTCCTTGCTGCATTATCAGTGCTTCTCATAGAAGCATTTAATTCTCGCACGGATGCATTGATCCCACTTTATGCAATTGGGGTGTTTGTCGCTTTTACCGTTGCCGAAATTGGCTTGGTCCGAAGATGGATACGAGTGAGGGGGCGCTTATGGAAAACTAAAGCAGCGATTAATACGATTGGTGCCATCCTGACCTTCATCGTTGCATTAATTTTTGCAATCACCAAGTTCACAGGCGGCGCTTGGATCGTACTGATTGTGCTTCCCATTTTATTTTTCATCGCCTTATCGATTCGAAAGCATTATGACCAGGTAGCTAATGAACTTCGAATTGATTTGAGCTCGATGAAACCAATGGAACATCGCGTGATCTCGATTGTGTTGATTTCCGGCATCAATCAGGTGGTGCTTCATGCGGTTTCATTTGCGCAAAGTTTACATACGGATGTAATGGCGGTCTATATCGGATTTGATGACGATTCGATCGACAAGATCGAAACCAAATGGCGGGATTGGGGAGACCCCTGCAGACTTGTCACCATCAAGAGTGAATACCGCTCCATACTATATCCAGTGTCACGGTTTTTGTCGCGAGTTGAAAACTGGGAAGGCGGTAAGCCGGATCATATCCACGTCATCATTGCTCAGTTTGTGCCTAAAAAATGGTGGCATTTTGGGTTGCACAACCAGACATCATTGATGATCCGAACTTGGCTGTTGCGCCATAAAGACGTGGTCGTAACCACATTGCCCTATCACTTACGCAAATAAAACTTATTTATGGTCATCGTCGCCATTTACGCGGTTCTCTCCAATGATTTTCGCAGTGTTTCCAGAACTGGAGTGTTCCTTGACGATGTTGCGGTATAAGCCAATATTCATTTTAACTATGCTTCTGTGGCGAGAGCGATGCCCGCGAACTGGCTGTAGTAAAGTTCGTGATAAAAACCGTTTTTGGCGAGTAGTTCCTGATGTGTGCCTTGTTCGATCATCCTGCCGTTTTTCATGACTAAAATAGTATCCGCATCGCGAATCGTCGACAACCTATGCGCGATGACAAAACTGGTTCGCCCCTTCATGAGCGTACTCATCGCTTTTTGAATGGACACTTCCGTCCTTGTGTCAACGCTGCTCGTCGCCTCATCGAGAATAAGAATGGGAGGGTCTGCGAGAATGGCGCGGGCGATCGTCAGGAGTTGTTTTTGCCCTTGGGAGATGTTGGATGCCTCTTCATTCAGCACGGTGTCATAGCCTTCGGGCAATGTCCTGATAAAGTGGTCCGCGTGTGCCGCTACGGCTGCCTGCACAATGTCCTGTTCGCTTGCGCCAAGGCGGCCGTATGCGATGTTGTCCCTGATGGTACCGTGAAACAACCAGGTATCCTGCAATACCATGCCAAATAAGCTTCTAAGCTTCCCTCTTTGCAATTTGGTGATGTCTACACCATCGATGGTGATCTTGCCGCCATCTAGTTCATAAAAGCGCATCAACAGGTTGACGAGGGTGGTTTTTCCCGCGCCGGTGGGGCCAACAATGGCGATGGTCTGACCGGGGAGTATGTCCATAAAGAGATCATTGATCACCGGATTCTCCTTTTCATAGCCAAAGGTGACATGTTCAAAACCAACCTGACCAGCGGGATCTTCTAAGGTAAACAGTGATGTTTCATCCTCCGTTTCTTCTGGCTCATCGAGGATTTCAAACACGCGCTCTGCCGAGGCCATCGTAGACTGAATGATGTTGGCAATGCTGGAGAGTTGGGTGAGCGGTTGGGAAAATTGTCTTGCATACTGGATAAAAGCGAGCACATCACCGATGTTGATGACGCTTTTTGTCACTAAGATTCCGCCGATGACACTGACAAGCACAAATCCCAAATTGCCAATGAAATTCATCAGCGGCATGATGATGCCGGACACAAATTGCGCTTTCCATCCCGCTTCATACAATTCTTCGTTGATTTCGTGAAAGCGGCGGACTGATTTTTTTTCATGGCCAAACGCTTTGACGATGACATGTCCTGTAAACATTTCCTCCACATGGCCGTTCAGCGTTCCAAGTGTTTTTTGTTGCGCCATAAAATACCGTTGGGATCTCGAGGCAATCACCCGAATGATAACGAAGCTTAGTGGCAGGGTGAGAAATACCACCACCGTCATGAGGGGACTGATCGTCAGCATCATGACAATCACGCCGATAAAGGTGATCACGGAAGTAATTAACTGCGTGAGGCTCTGCTGAAGTGTGTTGCTGATATTGTCAAAATCATTGATAAAACGGCTCATGATGTCGCCATGAGGGTGCGAGTCAAAATAGCGTAGCGGCAATCGAGATAGCTTGTCATTGACCTGTTTTCGGATGGTGTACACCGTTTTTTGCGCCACGCCTGCCATCAAGTATTGCTGCACGAAACTGAATAAGGAACTGAAGACGTAGACGCCAAAAAGCAACAGCACATCTTGAATAAGTGCTGAGAAATTCACACCGTTACTGTGATGACCACCAAATTTGCTCATGATGCCAGAGGCGAGCACATTAGTGGCGCTTGCAAGAATTTTGGGGCTGATGATGGTGAAGACCGTGCCAAATACGGCGGCGATGAAAACGGTGAGCAATAGCCATGCATGCGGCTTAAAGTAGGCAATGAGCCGATATAACGTCACTTTGAAATTTTTCGCTTTTTGCACCGGCATGCCCATCGCGCCCGGACCTCCAAAAGGTCTGGGCCCATTGCCTCTGCCCATGGGAGTCTGAGTGGGCGTTACGTTTCTACGCTCTTCCATTAGGCGATTTCCTCCTCTGACAACTGGGATGTCACAATTTCGCGATAGACAGTACATGTATTCATCAGTTCCTGGTGTTTTCCAATTCCCGCAATCCGGCCATCATCAAGCACGATGATCTGGTCTGCATCCATGATGGTGCTGACTCGTTGTGCAACGATCAGCACGGTAGATTGATTAGTTTCCGCTTTTAATGCTGTACGCAGCTTCGCATCGGTGGTAAAGTCGAGCGCCGAAAAACTGTCGTCAAACAGGTAAATGAGAGGACGGCGCACGATGGCTCTTGCGATCGAGAGTCGCTGTTTTTGTCCTCCTGATACATTGGTCCCGCCTTGGGAGATGTAAGTATCCATTCCTTCTTGCATCCCATCGATAAACTCAGTCGCTTGTGCAACCTCTGCCGCATGCCTTATCTCCTCATCTGCCGCGTCCTCTTTTCCATAGCGAATGTTGTCCGCAATGGTTCCCGAAAATAGCACGGCTTTTTGGGGGACATAGCCGATCATCGATCGCAATTCTTCTTGGGAAAGATCACAGATATTCATATGGTCAATGAGAATAGATCCGCTGCTACTATCGTAAAACCTGGGAATTAGGTTGATTAATGTCGATTTCCCTGAGCCGGTTCCGCCGATGATCGCCGTAATTTGCCCTGGTAATGCACGAAAGCTGATCCCCTCAAGAGCAGGCTTTTCCGCTCCCGGATAGCTGAAAAATACGTTTTGGAATTCTACCAATCCACTTCGCTCGGTATCCTTGACAGTCAGCAAAGCATCATGGTCACTAATCATTGGCGTCAAATCCAGCACTTCATTGATTCTCGTCGCAGATGCGGAGGCTCTTGGTATCATGAAAAACATCATGGAGACCATCATCACCGCGAATAAAATTTGCATCACATACTGTAAGAATGCCATCAAATTGCCGATGAGCATGGCCCCATCATTGATGCGGATGCCGCCAAACCATAGAATTGCCAGCGTGGAGAGGTTAATGATCAGCATCATGAGGGGTTGCATAGAGGCCATGATTCGGTTGACTCTGGTTGCGGTATCGGTCAAGTCAAAATTGGCCTCGTCAAAGCGATTTTTTTCATAATCGATTCGATTAAATGAACGGATGACACGGATGCCGATCAGATTTTCACGAAGCACTCGATTGAGTCGATCAATTTTGAATTGCATGGCTCGAAAGAGGGAAATTCCTTTTCTCAGCACCGCATAAATAGTGAGGGCAAGAATGGGGATGATGACGACAATCACCAGCGACAATTTCGCGTCTGTGAGAATCGCCATGATGATACCACCGATCGCCATCATTGGCGCCATGACCATCATGCGCAGGGACATATTGACAAATTGCTGTACCTGAGTGATGTCGTTGGTGGTTCGCGTAACCAGCGAGGCTGTCCCTATCTGGTCAAATTCGTGTAGAACAAAGCCTTCCACATGGGCAAATAACTTAGCACGCAAGGTTTTTCCAAAGCCAGTCGAGATTCTGGCGGCTAGCCAACTGGCCATGATGGAAAAAAGCACTCCGGCCACGGTCACCAGCAGCATAAAACCGCCGATGCGGATAATATACGGGATGTCCACTTTAGCAATTCCAGTGTCGACAATGTCAGACATTAGATTAGGAAGATAGAGGCTGGAGAGCGATTGCAAAAAAATAAATGCCAGCACCAAAATAATAGAGATGCGGTAGGGTTTTAGGAGTTTGAGTAATCGGGTCATAGGATCCCTTCTCACTAGTGGAATAATCAAATTCTAAATTATATTAAATCATGCAATGAGCAGGTTAGACCACAAAAAAAGCAATGGTTCACGAAATGTTTTTATCCATAAAAAATGGACTGCCCTGACGTGCAAAGGACAGTCCTTGATAACTTTGTGATTACCTGGCAAATACCAACTGATCAATTTGTGCAATAAACGGTTGCGTTCTCACCCAACTTGATGCTGGCGTCTGTGCAGGATTATAAAAAACCAGTGCACCCGGCACGATGTCATCGCCATTATCCAGCACATCTTTTGCAGCCTGAATACTGCTTGACGTTGGGGGTGAATAGATAAAACCATTGGCAACGCTGGTAAATTGGTAGTGGCCGCTATTTACCTGGAAAACTACTTGTTGTACTGTGCTACCATAACCGTCATTCATTCGGTGAAGAATGACATCGCCGACTGCGATCTGCGCCTGCAATGTTTCTCCGGTGGCTTCTGCGTTGATGGCGTGTTCCATCCAGTACAGATTTTGCTGCGCAGTAGACGAAGATGTAGTGCTTGTCGTCGTTGCAGGCGTTGGCGTTGTTCCCGGCAGTTGTAAAACGCTACCTACGATTAAATCATTAGGGTTGACTGATGGATTGGCGTCAACGAGTGCCTGAACCGAAACGCCAAATTCATTTGCGATGATCCACAGCGTGTCGCCAGGCTTTACGCTGACAGTGTGCTTGGGGAGTTGCAAAAGAGTACCGACGAGTAGGTCATTGGGGTTAACTTTGGGATTAGCAGCAAGGAGGGCCTGCAAGGAAATCCCGTTCGTCTTCGCGATGGTCCACATGGTGTTTCCGGGCTCTACAGTAGTCGTATTACTTGCAGCCATCGCTGGCATGGCGCTAGCACCAATCAGCAACAGCGTAGTAAAGATCGAGAAATACAGCTTACGCATCGTATCATCCTTTCGTTATACCCACTCGTCTGTTGCACTCCCCATTTTAGTTTCGGTAAGTATAGCATGGTGAATCATCGGATGGGGAATCCAATTGATGGGTGGCAAGGATGATATAAACGACTCAAATGAATCCGGCTGAAGAAGAATAGAACGAGATAAATTTGTATGAAATGGAGTGTTGCTCATGACGCAACGAGCTAATCGCCTTATCCATGAAAAATCACCTTACTTACTTCAACATGCGCACAACCCTGTTAATTGGTTTTCGTGGGGAGAAGAGGCTTTTCAAATAGCCATTCAGGTAGAAAAGCCTGTTTTTTTGTCAATTGGATATAGCACCTGTCACTGATGCCGAGTCCATATATTACTCCATTGGAGGAAGATGGAGGGATCTTTATGTCGTGATTTGAACGCCATAAAGATCCCCCGTCAGTGACAACATCGCTGGTCGGAACACCGGAAATCTGGAATGCTAAAGGTCACTTAATCGCGAACAATAGAGCTCACTCATTGTCAGATGACTGTTGTATCCGATGTTTATACAATTCATCCACACGTTGGGATGTGAGAATTTCCTTCAGATGGTCAACGGGAACTGACCTCAACTCGTCAATGGTTGTAATATTGGCTTGGAGTAATGCCAGGTATTCCCCGCGCGTTAAAGAGATTGGAAGTCCCAATAAGTCGAGTTGGGAGGCTGGTATGCCAACCTCTAACTGTCTTATAAGACCATCTACATCGTCAGAAGCAGGGACTCGATCCAATAGTGTTAACGATGCAATCTGATATGCTGAACGAAGATGGTAACGCGTGGCGTCTGCGAATTTTCGAATGTCACCATGCGTAATCACTCCGCTGAATGGATTTGTGGTATACCGTTGTTCAATCACGTTTGTAGGTACACCGTCAACCCAATCTCGAAGTATAGCAGCCCGTTTACACCTTGCGTAGTAGTCAAAAAAATCTTTGGCACTCCGTTGAAGTGCCTGCGCTATCGCCGGTGAGTACTTGCTAGCAACAATAGATGGCCATCTTGCTTCCGACTGCCCCTTTTTCATCATAGGAGTATATCCATTGTCGGATTCCGGGAGTATTTGAACCAAGGCCATTATATCCGTCGCACTAAGAGCAATTCCCCCGTAAGCCCTCAAAAATTCGACCAGTTTCAGTGCAGACGAGAAGGCTAGAGATGAGTTGCCGCAGGCACGACCAAGGAGAGTAAGTTGAACAACGCTAGCCTCTTGTTCCACCAGACCTAATGCAATCATTTTCGTTAAGAGATCATCAAGGTTTTGTTCCACCACGATGCGCCAATGGGGAAACTTGGAGTTAGCCAAATATCCCCCATATGTGTTCAACAAAAGGCGCACAACACGATTCCGTTCTACTCGCTCCGTTTGTGCGAGCAACCGAATTATCCATGTGTCCAGTTGACCAATGTCAAACGACGAGCGCAGTTCTTCTAATTTCCCCATGACGTATCGCTGAAAGAGAAGTTCTCGTTGTTGAGTGTTATCGGCCAAGAGAATGGATGTTCCTTCTTCGTTAAATCCGAGGCGCCCCGCTCGACCAGCCATGTTTTTGTACTCCGCTACAGTGAATGCACGTCCATCGTCTCCGACAAATTCTTGTTCAGCAATAATGACAATTGAGGCGGGAGTGTTGATCCCAGCTGCAACGGTTGTCGTAGCTGCCAAAACTCTCAAAGTGCTGTGGGGATCACGAAACGTATCTTCAACAGCAATTCTTTCATCTCGTGAAAGGTTTGTATTGTGAAATGCTGTTCCGCCATTCAAACATTTCCGCAGTTTTGCTGACGCCGCAGAGAGGTCATGAACTGGTAGCTCAGCTGATGGTTGCACTGGTTTTAGATCTAACTCTCTGGCTAAATACTCTGCGCATCCTTCGGCTGGACCTCGTCGGTTTCGGAAGATAATGATTTTCTCGTTTTCATCATTTTGCACGAGCGTGCGGACTAAAGGAATGAGCAGGTCTTGGGAACTGGGCTTGTCCCGGCGAACTCTGACAGTACCGAGTGGTAGCAACTGTTTCGTTCCAACAGCCCCATCAGGATTTAAGTACTGGAATAATCCATTGCGATCGAGCACACCTTCAATCAGTTTCACCGGACGTTCAGTGGTCACCAGACTTTTGCAATTCAACCAAGCATCAAAACTATTGATATTGCCAATTACAGCTGACAAAGCTAAAATCTGTGGGTTAATTCCTTGTTCACGGGCCGAAAGGAGATAGGTAAACAGCAATTCAACATTAATCCCACGGCTCGGGTCGGCAATAAATTGTGCCTCGTCAAGTACTACGAGACCAATTTGATTAAGAATTGTTGGTACGTTGACGACCAGATTGAGGAACATTTCGTAGGTGAGTGCCGCTAAATCGTATTTGCCCCGAACAAACAAGTCGGTTTGATCCGTATAGTCTCCAGTGCATCTTATCACCCTTAATCCGAGTCCATTTCCATAGAGACTTGAGAACTGATTGTACTTTTCGTTGACCAGCGCTCGATAGGGAAGTAGAAATATGGCTTTACGACCTTTCACAATGGCGGATGACGCAGCCATTTCACCAACAAAGGTTTTTCCCGAACTAGTTGGTGCAACAACAAGAAGGGATTCTCCATTCAAGATTCGATATTCATTTACCGCCTGTAATTGTAAATCATTTAATCCGTCTTGGAAGTTCTTCGACCATTCGCTCAAAACGGCCTCAGGAAGTCCAAAGACTGACAACTCCTTGATATCGCGGTTAACCGTGATAGCACGCGTCTCGGGAAATTCACGATAGAAGTTTTCACCTCGCCTCAGTGGCGGTAACTGCAGTCCACCTTCGACGTATCCCAACATTACTGGAGTCTGAACAACCCCAATCTTTCCAGCATCGGCTCGTACTCGTTCCATGATATCGTTAACAGCTTCTGCAATGTTGATGTGGGTATTCGCAGCCTGCAGGACGTCAAGGACAGCCTTTGTCAAGAGCCCATGACCGGTTCCAGGAAGTTCGTATGCATATTCATCTATCTTGGCAGCGGACAGAAGTATCCGTCCCTTACCGGCAAGAATATCAAGAGAAGGGAGCGGACCGCGTGGAATCGGACTGCTTTCAAGGACACGTGCCGGGGCACCTCCACTGAAACAGCAATCCAGGATAATGAATACAATCTTTGCTCGTGTTGTTTTGAAACATTCGGCGATTTCCTCCATTGAAATAGTAGTCTCGGCGAGATTTGAAATAGTGGTGTTATGAGTGACGAGTCGATGATCACGTGTCCCATGACCTGAGAATGAAACGATGACCGTGTCTTCTTGTCGTGCCGTCTTCAGCGTCTGGTTTAGATTTTCACGAACATTGTCAATTGTGGCGTCGCTATCAACTAAGAGTGTTGCCTGTATTTCTGGAACGGTGTCCTTAAAGAGCGCCCAAAGTGCTGTTGCGTCTCTCCGGGCGCCTGTTAAATCGCTGATATTGGTATCTGCATATCGATTAATACCAATGAAGTTGGCAAGTATCGTCATTATATTCCTCATCCTATCAAGTTTTGTCGCTCACTTCGTACTCAAGACTCACTATTCAATCATAAAAGACGTCATGGAGCGATATGGCAATTATACTATGCACGAGGATTTTTGACTCTTTTTTCAGTCTGGTGGCATTTTTTACGTGGTAGATGCAGGAAATAGATGTATAGACCGAGAATTGAAGTTAAATATTACATCAATGAAAATGTAGGTGATTCTAATATGCGTCCACTCTCGTTAAAAGAATTGAGAAGAAGAAAGGGTATGACGATTTCGGACTTATCAGCTCAGTCGCAAATAGATGTCGGTAGGTTGGAGGGATTAGAAGAAGGGAGAAGACGTTTAACACCTGAAGAGGCGGAGAAGCTAAGCGTTGCACTCGGATACAAACCGCAGGTATTGCTTGAGGACAACAAGCGATACGCGGTTTCGGACGACGTATTAGAAAAGTTTGGGTCATATGCGCAGATCCCATACATATCCTTTCGGCATCAGGAGGTAATTGTTAATGCAATAAACGACTTTGTACACTGGATCGCTCGCAACGATTTGCAATTGTCAGATGACACGACAGAAAGGGACATTTTTCACAGATGGCTCATTAGCCAAACGAGGGAGCGATTGACGGGATCTCTCGACGACTATTTGTCATTTGTTATGAGTGTGCCCATAAACCATTATGTCGCATCAGTATGGATTACAGTATATATCCCGCCTCATGTTGAAAAAATAACTGTTGTGTTTGAGGCGATGAACGGATCTATTATCAGTAACGCGGAGAAGTACATTGGTGAATTTTTAAGGCAGTGGGCGGATGTTCTAACAGAACCCACTAAGGGCCGTGGACACTCATATGATAATTTTCGTTTCATAGACTTGGCGTATCATTATGGCAGGGCAGAATACACCGAAATTGAAATGGTAAATGAACGAGCCAGGTTTCGGACGGTCCAGTTTGCTCCCCCGGTAATTCCAAAGAAATCGTACCGGTATTACCGGACTGCGGTATCTTCTGAAGAACTAGCGCAACCCTTTGAACCTGGCGATGGGGACGACCGTTGCGATCACTCAACCAAATCAGGCGTCTGTCCGCACATTTCTCGAGAAATTCCATCTTTGACTGGCGGGTGCCTAAACTGCAGAAGAATACAGTTGACCTGGCAAGCACGGGAATGGCTGATGAATCACTTTACAGATGATGAGTTGGTTCTTTTCGAAGGTGTTTTTGATCTCGAACAAAGTTACCCTAAAATCTATGAAGATTTTCATAGAGAATTTTCTGTAAGGTGTGATTCCCTCAGAGATACTTGTGGTGATTTATTTAATAGGGTTCGAGAATGGTCGGGAACCAGTGTAATTGCACTGAATCAGAACGGGTCTTATTCAGATGGACATCATCGTGTCAGCATTGCGAAAATCATGGGTGCTAAATCCGTTCCTGTGCAGTTTGATACTACGGATCGTAAAAATGGTTGTTATCTTATCCGTGGCTAATTATCAAAAAACGAGAGCGTACTAACACACATAGAGGTGGTTTGACAGTTGCCCGCTGGTGAAGCTAACGATATTTACGGTGATTGGTTCACCGATATCGTTGGAACAGTCGTATCGACAACCCGTCGGGTATGTGACTCTTCCGTCGACCCCCTCTGTGGGCTTAGGGTAGAACCTACAAGTATGTGGATTCGGCCACTATACCGAGTGCGGGTGTACGTACCTCAATGGCTGCCACGGGTACACTTTGCATTGGTGCCTTTGGTGGATTCTCCAATTTGGCCACCTTATGTGAGAATCTTCGCCGAAAGTGATGTATACTGGTGCAACAGAAACTGTATTTGTTTAATGTATTTACAGTTTTACGTCGAGATGAGGTGAGTGTGCATGTCTTTGAACCCGTCAAACTTTCAAGTGGAATTGCCCTCGGATCTTCTTCCGGTGCTCGACCAACTCGGGATCGGGGACACTGCTGATGAGCGAGTGATTATTTCGATTGCCATAGGTCTATATACGGGTCATGTTGTTTCTCTGGCGAGAGCTGCGGAAATTGCCGGTCAATCTCTTCGTGAATTCATGGATATTCTGCGTCATAGGAATATCTCATGGGTCAATTATGGGGACGAGGACCTAAAAGAAGACGCCAAATTCATCAAAAAATACACAGGAGACTTGGAGTCTGGAAATGACGAAGGTCGTCTGTAACGCGAGTCCCATGATCGCGCTGTCGTCTATAGGTTTATTTCATGTGTTGGACCAACTGTTCGAACAAATTATGGTGCCGCAGGCGGTGTTTAACGAGATCATGCGAGATACGGCGGCAGTTGGAGCGAGACAACTCAAAATGGCGCTGGAACGTGGTTCAGTTCATTCGTTTCAAGTCCGCGATCAGAGACTCGTGGAGAAACTCTCGGGGCGATTGCATCACGGTGAGTTAGAAGTGATCATTGGTGCGGTTGAGCAGGGGATATCAACGGTCATTTTAGATGATAGGCAAGCGAGAGCATTGGCGAAAACATTTAAATTGGACTGCACCGGGACGGTTGGACTTTTACTGCTCGCAAAAAACAGACGTCTGTTGCCAGAAGTCAAACCCTATCTTGAGGGCCTTGCCAGACAAGGATTCCGACTAAGTGATGCTTTGTATAGGAAGGTTCTAGAACTCGCAGAGGAATTGTGATTGTGTTGTGATGGGGACATCACTTAAAATTGGCAACTGGCTCTGAATTGCTTCTATGGAAGGCTGCCCAAATTTGTGGTTTTAGACAGTGGGCTTCATGATTTGCTGGAATGTTGAAGGCAGATGAATAAAGACGTCAATGGGAAGGGGCTTCAAGTAGGTCTCCATGATAGGTTGAACCTGCGATTCAAAGTCCAATCCTCCGCTTCCACACCCCAGTAAGGGAAAGGAAATTGAAGTAATACCCTTCTGCGCATAGGCGTCCACAAATTTCTTCAGACCAGCCTCAATGTATTCAACCTTTGAAGGTGAACGCCAGTGTTTTTTGGTTGGGAAATTGAGCACCCATTTGTGACTCGTTTTGTAGAGCCAAAGCTGACCGACGTCGAACATATGCTTTTCGCAAAGTGCCCGGTATTCCTTGTACATCTCGGGGTATATGGACGCAAATTCTTTCGCGATACCCTTGCCCATTACACCAACGGTATTCACGGTATTGACGAGAACCTGCGCGGGACTTTCAAATAAGTCTGTTGCGACATATCGAAGTATTGTAATTCACATCCTTTGACACTGCAGTCAGGGATCAAGCAATTCAGCATGTAAGCGGAGTGTCATCACTGAGCAGTTTTGGGAGTTGGTGCCGTCCCTTACACTTTCACTTGATTATACCCGACATGAAGAACCGATTGCCATGATGTATTGAATAGCCACCGATCACCATCAGGCGAACTTGGGCCGAGACTGTTTTAGGCAAGTATCATCGGAATTTGATCCGTATGTTGATTCCATATCCGTCCCGCGTATACTCAACCCGATCAATGATCTGTTGGAGCAAGCGATTCTTCTCACCTGGTTTTGCGTCGAGTTGTTCCCACACATTGCTTAGATTTTCAATGCGTTGTAGTCTGTCCCCATCGGATACGGGCCCGCCGATCTGTTGGGTTTCCTTCAATTGCTGAATTTCGTTCTCCTTCTTCGTAATGAGATCCTTTTGGCGATCCAATCTCGAACGATACTCCTGCTTGGTCAAATCTCCGGACACATAGAGGTCTTTCAGCCTGGAGATGCCTTCGTGCAAGTTTTCCAGTTCGGTCTCTCGTAGCCGCAGCATCATCTGCGGGGTGACGTCATTCAAATCCGTTTCCTGAATCGGCCTGGAGCGGATTTCTTCTTCATACTCCTGTAAGCTTTCCAGGACAGATCGATCAACATGCTCCACGTCGCATCCAGGATTCCCGCAGCGACTTCCGTAAGGGTCGATTTTCTGACACTTTTTCACGAGGACTCGGCCGTTCTCCTTGGGCTGAAATTGTAGTGCAGACCCGCATTTTCCACAGAACACGAGCCCGGAATACGGGTAAGTTCCATGTCGAGTTCGTTTTGCCTGGATGCGACGCTGCTCCAAGACCTTAACGATTTTTGCGTGCTCTTCGAGTGTCTTTACGGCGGGATGCGCGTTTTCGACCACGACCCAATTCTCTCTTGAATTGATTCGAAAAGGTGCCGTCTTGCGGTTCTTGTGCAGGCCGCCGCTGGTTTTACCGTATATGATTCGCCCGAGGTGTACTTCGTTAAGTGCCAACCGGTAAACGACACTCTCCTGCCATAGCTTCCCCTTGGGCGAAGGGATGCCGAGACGATTCAGTTCCCAACAGATTGAGGCACACGTTGCACCACTGAGGAGACGCTTCTTGATGAGTTGATAAATCTCGAATTTGTCGGGATCAATGTCGAGGGATTTGGCTTCGGAATTGTAGACGTAGGGGAACGGGGCAGGGCCATTCGTCCAATGACCGAGGCGGGCACCGATTTTCTTACCGCGTTGGAACCGCTTTTTGATCATTCGATACTCGTATCGGGCAAAGACGCCTTCAATATCGGTGATGAGTTCCTGGTCTTCGTCGTTGAGGTCATACACGCGACTCGGCGTCACGACCAACGTGTTGGAGAGTTTGAGGATTTTCTCGACACGGGCGCGGTCTTCTTTGTCGCCACGACTCAACCGATCGTAGTCCATGACCACCACCGCGTCGTAAAAGTCGTTTTCTACGTCTTTGAGAAGACGTTTGAATTCCGGGCGATAGTCGATGCTGTCGGAACTGCCGATCTCGCGATAGATCACATAGCGCCAATTGTTCTTGCGGACGAGGTCGGTGAGGGCGGTTTCATGTTTGAGCAGAACGTCCTCTTCTCCATCTGTGTCGTCGCGGCTCTTGCGCAAATACATGGCGACTTCGTAAATCTTCTTCTGCTCCAAGTGGATCACCTCGATGTTGTTGGAGTTTACTGCAGCGAGTATGGTGTTTGATTTAAGGGGCTCCGTTACATGTCCTTGTTTTTGTCTGGTCATGGAGCCCCCGTTGGATGTCCAACTTAGCTCTGCCTACGTTGGCAGTCAACGGCAGAAGATGGAGGGGGATTCATGCACGGAAACCGTTAGACTTCACGCAAAAGTGGCGTTGTTGGGTGGATAGGGCCTTCTCTGCGCTGGCTTATCCTTCGAAAGAGGTATTATGGGGTTCACTGCTCAGGGAGGAGGTTCAAAACTCCGTGCTCTCCCTGTATTTACGTTCTTCATATGTCCAATCCATGTCGTGGTCGTGAAAGCAGACGTAGACATGTTCTACGACCGGACGATACTTTGCGCTCGGCAACCCGCCATCCCAACCCCGGTCATAGTTAACGATGGCATGCAGAAGACCGTCGCCTTTGCGGGGAACGATCATCAAGGCGGAGATTCTACCGTCGTTGATGCCAAACTTGGACGACTCGTCGAATACCCGAGCGTGTACGTAGTATCCGTCGACAGACCCTTCGTACCAAGTTCCGCCGAATGGACTTGGTTTCATCGTCAATTCGTATTGCAATTAAATCCCTCCTCGGCAAGTGACAGCTTTACCCGGCGCGCTTCTCCATCAACGTCTAAAATGGGTGTACCCAGTGTAGTCAGTGCTCTTTGGCGCAGAACAGATGCGTTTTAATCTTCCGGTTCAATGCCGGAAAGGACGCCTTGCAAATACTCGCGTTTGTGGTCAATGAGCCACAGAAGTGTGTCTCGGTTGTTGAGTATACTCGTCAGTTCCACGACGGCCCGGTAATCAAACATGTTTGTCGCACCAGACCGGCGGATGGCTTCAAGACCCTCAAACACTGCCTTTGGCACGCGGATTTTATCCATACGGGGCCTCCTTTCTAGTTCGGTAGATGAACGTGTATCCGTGTTCGAATCGGTTCACCTCAGCAGGGCATGAACGGGCGAAATGTATCAGTCCTCGTCAACCACGAGGTATCCGAGGCCAGTGGGGGTGCTGGAGAACAGATAGCCATACGTTTTCTTGGCATACTCGACAATTTCAAGGGCTTGGGCTTTGGTCTCTACATGAAGCTGACCTTCCTTTCGTACGCGCCGGACCTTATCCTCAAGAGCTTGGTTAGGCATGTGGATCACCTCCTCTCGGTTGTTGTTCAAACTAACTCTTCTGTGGGCTGTCTGCAAGTACAGGTTTGAGTGGTTCTTTAGCCAGGAGGAGGTATCGTGGGAGATGCGGTCGTCGTGGCGGTCGACGCCAGGTTGAGGGACAGTGTCGGAGCTAATTTCTCAGGTGAAGGCGGCAAAAACCACGTGACGGGGAGGGGGGTATTTCCTTCTGTCAAGCTCACAACGATGCCGCTTGTCCCGGATTGCCCAAGGATCTGACCGGCTTTCACGGGTGTTCCAGTCGATACCACCGGGTGGAGTCCTTGTTCTGTGACACTGAGCCCGGTTCCCATGTGGATGGTCACGCGAGTCCCTGTGACGCTGGTCACGGTCCCCTGGTGAACGGCAACCACGTCCATGCCCGCAGAAGCGTGAATCCGGATACTCAGTGGCTCGTGCCCGTTGCCCGTCGCTACGGCGACCCAGTTGTGACTTGGCACCGGCCACACCCAATTGGAACTGAGAGGATTCCATGCTTGATACGTCTCGGCCAACTGAAGAACCTCGCGTACATAGTCACTGGAGTGATTATATTGAAAGACGGCCTGATACGGGTTTTTCCGGGCGTCGTTTGCGGACAGGTAGTTCGCGGCAGAGAAGATCGCGTCGATCGGATCATACGGGTCAACACGGCCATC
>JAJZAS010000179.1 GCA_021799325.1 Bacillota bacterium
TTTGTGGTTCTATCATGGCTCTTTACTTTATACAAAACAATTGTTAATATATATATAACATTTGTTAATCGAGGCGTAAGCATGGCAGATAATGATCGCAACAACAAATTAGAAGTGCTCCAACAAATTCGCGACAATCCGTTTATTTCGCAGCAAGAGCTGGCGAATCGGCTAAATATTTCGCGCTCTGCTGTTGCAGCCCACATTGCCACATTGACAAAAGAAGGAGAGATTACAGGACGAGCTTATGTCCTTCCTGAGCGAAGGCGAATCCTATGTATTGGCGGGGCGAATGTGGATCGCAAAATTCAATCCCATGAACCGCTGCAGTTTGGTACCTCCAATCCTTCTGCCATCATGGAATCCCATGGTGGCGTAGCGAGAAATATCGCTGAAAATTTAGCTCGTATAGGCATCGCGCCTACACTTGTCACGATCATCGGCGAAGACAAAGAAGGAGCCATGCTTGTCGATGAAATGTTGGGACTCGGTGCAGATGTCAGTCAGGTCATTCGTTCGGCCTCCAAGCGAACAGGCACCTACACGGCCATTCTGGACCATGACGGCAGCATGGCTGTCGCATGCGCGGACATGGCCATTTATGATGAATTGACGGTGGATCGGCTAGCGCCAAAAGTAAAAATGCTGGCACAATCCACACTTTCCATTGTGGATACGAATCTACCCGCAGAGAGTCTAGTATACATCCTCACACAATCCGCACAAGTGAATGCCAACTTGATTGTGGCACCAGTTTCCAGTCCAAAAGCAAGGAGACTGCCCACAGATTTAACAGGAATCAAGACACTAATCGCCAATCTTGATGAGATCGCCACCATTTCCGGCGTTCCCACTGACACACAGGAATCATTGGAACGTGCATGTGTGGCACTTCAAGCGCGTGGGTGCGAGGCTGTTGTCGTGACGATGGGCAAGCAAGGTGTTGCCTGGAGGGACGTATTGGGACAGTTCAACCAAACACCTGCTTTCCCTGTTCCGGTCGTCGACGTCACCGGTGCAGGAGACGCATTTGTGGCCGGCTTTGCTTATGCCACCTACCACGGTCATCCCATCAGGCAAGCGTGTATTTTGGCATCACGCTTAGCCAGCCTAACGCTCACCACTAGTGCTACCGTATCATCAGGAATTGACCCCAGCATGGCACGCGACTGGTTGCTTACCATACAAAATCAGGAATAAGGAGACAAAACAATGGATCATGCGTATAACAAGTGGCTTTATTTTTCTGAAGAGGTGCAAACGGCAAAAGCGGAGGGACGCCCCATTGTGGCACTCGAATCGACGATTATTTCCCATGGCATGCCCTATCCCACCAACGTCGAAACAGCAAGAGAAGTCGAGTCGATTGTTCGCAGTCACGGCGCTGTACCTGCTACCATTGCAGTCTTAAACGGTAAAATCAAAATTGGTTTATCTGATGAGGATTTGGAGTTTTTAGGTAGACCATCCCATCATGACAACATACTAAAAGTCAGTCGGCGCGATTTGCCCTATGTTCTATCAATGGGATTACACGGTGCGACAACAGTAGCAGCGACGATGATCTGCGCAAAACTTGCCGGTATTGAGGTGTTTGTCACTGGAGGCATTGGCGGAGTACACCGCGGGGCCGAACACACCATGGATATATCCGCAGATTTAACAGAACTGGCACAAACCAACGTGGCAGTAGTATGCGCAGGAGCAAAATCTATTCTCGACATTGGGTTAACGCTAGAATACCTGGAGACGCAGGGGGTTCCCGTCATCGGTTACCAAACCGAAGAATTCCCCGCATTTTATAGCCGAACGAGCGGTTTCTCTGCAAATTTTTCACTGCAATCCCCCTGGGAACTTGCTGGTTTCATTCGCACCAAGTGGTCACTGGGCTTGGACGGCGGAGTGGTCATCGCAAACCCTGTTCCTCAAGAAGCGTCCATGAACTCCCTCGAGATCGAACAGGTGATCACCCAAGCGCTCAATGAAGCCACACAGCTTCAGATTCACGGGAAAGCCGTCACGCCTTTTCTACTTGACAAGATCAAGGAATTAACCGGCGGAAAAAGCCTCGAAACCAATGTGGCGCTCGTCAAAAACAACGCTCACCTAGGCGCTCAAATGGCAGTGCACTTAGTGGAAAGTCATTTGCCATTGATGTAATCTTTCGCGAGGTAATATCCCAACACCGCGAACATTTGAGGCACTTGCCCACTTTCAATCATCTGGCCAAACGTCTCAAAAGGGATCAAACGAACATGGATATCTTCCGTATGATCTAAATGTTGAACGTCCATCCTTTTTGCGTTCAAAAATAGATAGGTAGACACCCGATTAGTGTGAGAAGCGGGATTCGGGGAAAACTCCCCAAGCAAAATGGGGGGATTGTTTGACTGATATCCCGTCTCCTCCGCCACTTCTCTGATGATCGCCTGGATGGACGCTTCGCCATCATCCACCATCCCACCAGGCGTTTCGAGCACAAAATCACCCAATCCATGTCGGTATTGAACGACAAGCACCAATTCCATTTGCGGCGTCAATACAATCGCATTGACCCAATTAGAGTATTCCTGAATATACGTTTCAATGACAAGTCCGTTTGGGAGAAGGCACTTGTCTCTTCTGATTTGATTGTAAGGGTAATTTTTTACCACGTAATCACTGGATAGTACTTTCCACTTGTCCATCAAATAACACCTGATTCTGTTTTAATCATGTCCTTCACCTATCCTATCATACGTTATGATAATATTATCCATCATGGGTGAAGGAGACAATCAGATGAGAGGTTGGACAGAAGCGCAAATCCCGGATCAAAGTGGGCGTTTTGCCATCGTCACAGGAGCTACAAGCGGACTGGGATACGAAACAGCCAGAGCACTTGCCGCTAATGGGGCAGAGGTCGTTCTTGCTGTGCGAAATGAGGAAAAGGGAGAAAATGCAATCCAACGTATTCGGGCTATCACACCCTCAGCGAAATTAGAAGTGGAGTTACTGGACCTAGCCAGCCTCCATTCAATTGAAGCGTTTTGCGACCGATTGCTGAAGCGGGGACGACCGATCGACCTCCTTGTCAACAACGCAGGCGTCATGGCTGTCCCCACGCGGCACACGACAGAAGACGGCTTCGAGCTGCAATTCGGCACCAATCACTTGGGCCACTTAGCACTTACCGGAAGATTATTGCCACTGATCCGACAAGGCCAATCCCCGCGCATTGTCAGCGTCAGTAGTTTAGTCCATCGATGGGCCGCGATTGATTTTTCTGATCTTCAATGTGAAAAAAATTATCGCCCGATGCGGGCATATGGGCAATCCAAGCTAGCTGTTTTGCTTTTTGCGCAGGAATTAGGGCGACTCAGCCATCGCCACGATTGGGGAATATTCAGCGCTGCAGCGCACCCAGGCTTTGCCCGAACCGGCCTGCAAACAAGCGGACCCAACCTTGGGCGCGAAACAGGCACCAAAGAGCGGGATGGCTATTCCATGATCCATTTTCTATCGCAAGATGCTGCAAGTGGCGCACTGCCCTCTCTTTATGCCGCGACCAGTCCCGATGCCAAAAGCGGCGCCTACTATGGCCCGAGTGGCAGTTTTGAATTAAAAGGAACGCCAACTGTCGCCAAAAAATCACGCCGTGCCATCGATGAAGCCACCGCAACCAGGTTATGGCGCATCTCGGAAGAGCTAACTGGCGTCACTTACGAATAAAACTTGACCTTGCCACCTCCAACACATCTATCACCTGATCGCACCAACGGTCAAATTCAGGATCTCCCACCTGATACTCGGGATGCGACAGGACGTAGGCAATCGTCTCTTTAATGCCTTGATCAAACCGGGTGGTAGCTACATAATCCGGTACCAGGCGTTTTAGTTTTGCATTGTCAAAAACTACAGAATTGGCCTTATCCCCAATCAGCGATCCACGAAAATCTTCAATGCTGCAAGCATCCAAAAATTCAGAAGCCACATGAACGGCATGAAGTTCTA
>JAJZAS010000180.1 GCA_021799325.1 Bacillota bacterium
AACGTTCGATATTTCCGTGATGACCTGTACTACCGTTTGAATGTCGTGCACCTGGAACTTCCTCCGCTTCGAAAGCGTATCGAAGACATCCCGGAACTGATTCAGTTGTTTTCAAGAGATGCAGCCCTGCAGTACGGCAAACCGATGCCACGGTTTTCTCCTGAAGTCATCGTCACCCTTATAAACTATGCTTGGCCTGGCAACCTTCGTCAACTTCGCAACCTGATGGAGCGTCTGATTATTCTGTCGGACGGCGATGTGATCGAACGCGATCATCTGCCTGATTCCATGAAAGCGCCACGGCTTACTGAATGGAGAGAGGAGGCTCCTGCAACACCGAATGCAATGGTTCATCCATCACCACAAGTTGAAATGGATCAAATTCGTGCCGCGCTGCAAACCACCTATGGCAATAAATCTGCAGCAGCCAAGCTCCTTGGGATCTCTCGCGGAACACTTTACAACAAGATCAAAAACTACGGTTCACAGTGATCCACTTATCCCCAAGCGCAGCCCTTCTATTTCCATGTTGAAATTTCTTTATTTATTTTTTTCTCATAATAAAACCTCAGAATTCTTATATTGACGTTATATCCTAAAATGGCTACCATCACTTTTCAGATGGTTCTTTGTCATTCGCTTAGGAGAGGATTATTTGCTACGCAAAAATTTACGCATTCATCTGTTGCGAATATCATTCATCATGGTATTGCTCATCGTGCTATGGAGAATCGTGTACATCCAAATCCACGATCGTTTCATTGGATCTCTTCTACAAAATGAATGGAAAACGACATCAGTTATTAAACCGGAACGCGGCACTATTTTTGATTCACAAGGAGATCGGATCGCATTCTCCGTCCCTGCCTACGATATGGATATCGATCTGGCACAAATTCAGCAACTTCCCCCTCGCAAGTTGCGAGCATTTTCAGATCGACTCGCCCTCCTCACTGGCGCTACACCTCGCGTGATGTGGGCACAATTGAATCAAAAAAATACGACCTGGCTTCGCATGTATCCCTATTTGGTGCATGTTTCCTATCCAACTAGAAATGCAGTATTGCAACTTTTTTCTCACTATCAATTGAACAATGCGGTGAATCCCTATCGCACGTATGAGCGCGTTTATCCCTCGGGTACGTTTGCTGCACACGTCATTGGATTTTTGGACCAATCAGGCAATGGTGCGGCAGGTATTGAACTGGAATATAATTCCTATCTAGAAGGCAAACCCGGTGTACAGACTTATACCAAGGATAATGCCGGCATCCCCATTCCCCTTCATCCTATTGTCAAGAAACCTGTCCAAAACGGAGATAATGTGTATTTAACGATCAATCCTGCCATCGAAACCTATGCTGACCAGGCCTTATCTGTAATTGAGAAGCGATTTCATCCTGCACACGCCGCCGTCATCGTGGCGAATCCTAATACTGGCGCCATTCTCGCCATGGCAGCATTGCCTTTTTTTAACCCGAATGACTATTGGAACTACAACGCCTCTACCCTTAACACGAACTGGGCGATTTCTGCCCCGTTTGAACCAGGAAGCACCTTCAAAATTGTGACGCTCACTGGAGCACTCGCAACCCATGCCATCACGCTGAACCAAACCTACATGTCAGGGGTGGACTACGTGAATGGCGTACCCATTCGCGACTGGAACCTTTGGGGATGGGGACGTGTCAGTTACCGTTTAGCGATGATTTATTCGAGCAATGTGGGATTTATCCACATCGGCCAGGCAGAAGGGGTTTCCACGCTATATCGGTACATCCACTTGTTTGGAATGGATAAACCAACTGGCATCGACTTGCCTGGCGAATCATCATCGATCCTTTTTCCAGAAAAAAATTTAAATCCAGTCGATTTTGCGACAATGACTTTTGGGCAAGGACTCGCCATCACCCCCATCCAACAGATTGCAGAAGTCAGTGCGGTAGCTAACGGTGGCAATTTAATGAAGCCTTATTTGGTACAAAAAATCGTGGCGCCAAACGGAAAAGTGGTCTATTCGCGTCGACCTGAAGTGGTGCGAAGAGTGGCTTCAAAATCAGTCATGGCACAAGTCACTCATCTGATGGTACAGGACGTGGCAGATAATCCTTATGAAGTGAACGCCTACATTCCCGGCTATAACATCGCGGGCAAAACGGGTACAGCGCAGATACCCAATCCCAATGGAGGCGGTTACCTACCTCATATGTACAACCTCTCCTTTATTGCATTCGCACCAGCCTATCACCCGCAATTGGCCATCTATGTGACTGTCAACGAACCACATAACACGATTCAATATGGCAACAGTGTCGCCTCGCCAGCCGCTCAGTATGTGTTACAAAGAGCGCTCCCCTATCTGCACATCAAACCGCACACCAAAGCAGGAACAAAACCTGGCGAATACTTACCAGATCCGTATGTCTTGAATGAATATTATCAAAACACCTCTGAATTAAACACAGCCACTCAACAGTCCTATTTAACGATGCCTGATCTAAGTGGTGTGTCTGTTTCACACGCCAAAGCTCTTTTAACCCAAGACGGTTTACATGTGCAAACCTGGCCAATTGGCGGCCGTGTGATCTGGCAATGGCCAAAACCCGGTCATTATGTGGTCCCTTCTCAACCCGTGTCCATCTTGTCTACCTATAACCAGGGAAGTAGTGGCGAGGTCATCATGCCAAATTTTGATGGGATGTCGATGAAAGTGGCCATTGATGAAGCAAGAGTGCTGGGATTGCAGGTGAAAATCTCCGGAAGCGGTTACGCCGTGAAACAGAATATTGCCCCATTGAAAAAAGTGCCGATTGGAAGCTACGTTCATATTGTGTTTGCACCGTAAATTTGACTATGTGAATGAAAATGATATTTATTCAATATTTCTACGTTTCCCAGTAAAAAGATCTATTTTTCGAGTACCATCATACTTAGGTCTTCTATTATGCTCTGTCACGATTACAGACGAACCACTCACTGTAAATAAGACATCTACTCCGCCACGAGTAACCGCGGCAGATAATCCATCTATGAGTTGAAACAATCGAAACATTGGTAATAATCGCCATGGCAAAGATTCAGAAGCTTCCTTTTCAGAATGATGATGAAACCTAATTAATTCAACCACATCATCTGGCTGATGATAAAGATTCTTTGCAATTTCAGCACTCCGATAGGCATGCAACTTGCTGTCTTCAAACACTTCCCTTGGGTCCACAACCTCTCCAATCATTAGATCAGGCTGCACCTTACCAAGATCATGAAAAATAATTGCTTGCACCAATTGATCTTTATCAATTCCAATTACTTTTGTGACTCCT
This sequence comes from Bacillota bacterium, assembly GCA_021799325.1. Classification (GTDB taxonomy): domain Bacteria; phylum Bacillota; class Bacilli; order Alicyclobacillales; family SLC66; genus JAJZCL01. Next base: position 3,321 of record JAJZAS010000180.1, read on the forward strand.
TGGGCTGCTAATGAAGAAAATATTTTCAACGAATTTACAACATGACGATATACACCATCTTTTATAATTCCCGTAACCCTAATATTTTTAAGCTCTGGATTATATTCATCCTGGTATTCTACGGTAGTTTTCATTTTATGTTCGACCTTACTATTCGGTAAGGTTAAGGCAAAAGCCATATCTAGTTCTTTCTCAATTTCAATGAGCTTTGTCACATCTTCCATCGTGAGCATTAGCCCTCTTTTTTCATTATCAACCACAATCGGAACCACATTAATGGATAACGTTTTCCCATTTGGATGTTCACTCATCACCCTTGTCAAGGATGTACCTGTTTCCATACACTCAATCAGAATGGAAGTACCCTCTTCATTAAAATCAATAGGCGCCATATGGACATAATCGTAAAAGTTTCTTCCATGATAATCATCATCACTCAAAAACCCATCCATTATTTGCAAAGCTGAACTATTCATGTATTGAATTGTTAGATCTTTATCTAAAAGGAACAACCCTTCAACCATCGTATCGAGCACATAATGCAGAAGTTCTGGCCTTTTAAGTAAGTCACGCAAAATATTTTCCTACTAACTCTCCATTTAACAAATAATTCATTTTATGAGCATATCTTTAAATAATGCTTTTGTA